>NZ_JBHWWZ010000021.1:0-81603 GCF_042730275.1 Rhodococcus sp. NPDC060086 | reverse complement strand
AACGCCGCGGTCAGGCCGGTCTTCTCGGCGGTCCGCAGCAATGTGACTGCTCCACCCTGCGATACGACACCCGTTCCCGTGGTGTCGACGGACAGCGTCGGGTAGGAACCAGTAGACTTCGTCACCGGAAAGGTGCTCCTCGAACTCGCGCGAACATGACCCTCAGCAAGTCATATTCTTGCAGTTCAGAGCACCTTTCTTTGTGAGCGACACAGGCCCCCTGCCGATTCGGCGTGAAAGCACGAGGCTAGGCTCCGACATAGTGTGCGCGCGGGAATTCGCGTTCCAGCATTCTTGAAGTCGTTGGGTCTCGATCGGAGGTCCCCGTGATCGCGCTACGATCGCGTGTTCGGCATGTGTTTGTGCGGACCGAAGAAGCCGACGTGGATGGTGGCAGTTGGATTGTGCTCGTAGAAGTAGATCCGAGGCGAGAGATTGCCGCCACCTTCGGCGATCTTGATATGGGCCTCCATGTAGACCTCTCCTGTGGGATCCACATCAGTCGACACGGAGAGGACTCGCGCGTTGCGATACCTGGGGCGATTGCGGACCGTGTCCGATTCGCGCATCGCGAGTGCATTGGTCGCTGCGCGCCAGGCTAGCGGGTGTTTCGAATCCTTGCACCAATACCAAAAGTTGGTGGGAGGTTCGTCTGACGCAAGCTCACAAGCGTAGGCGTGGAGGGCACGGAAAGCTTCCCAGGTGCGTTGGCCCCAAGTCTGTCCCGTCACGGTGGCATCAAGGTCTTCGATGTCGCGAAGTGCCTCGTTGGGAATGACCAATCGATCGTGAAGGAACTCCCGGGCCTGGCGCACGGCTTCGCTGGAGCTCGATGCCGTGCTCGGCATTTGCAAGCGTGCGGCTTCCGATTCCCAATAGGATTCGTGCTGGTCCAGTTCGCTCAACTGTGTCAACGCATGATCGAGCCGACGCTTGTATGAGTCAGCTAGATCGGCAAGTTCGGACTTCTCCGTCTGTGTGGCTTCGAAGTCGATAGCTAGTCCCAGGTAGTCATCGTCCTTCTGGGTCAGCTGGTCTCGAAGGTTCTCGATCTCGTCTTCCGCGACTTGGAGGAGTTCACGGTCATCATCTGCGCCATTGCTGCGCTGTTCGTCAAGTAGTGCCTTCGCTTCGTTGAAACTCGTTGGTGGCCGACGAACCGCAGATAATGGGCCAAGCTTGCTCGCGATGATCTTGGCTGCGGTCCCCTTGTTTCCCATGTACCTGCTTGCGGTAACGAAACGGTGCCGCCACGAGTCGTTCCTCTGTGCGGGGTCCAGATCTTTCAGGTAGATGCGAAATGCCCCGTCGCGGACACCGTGGTCGTCTCCCAACGCCTGGCTGAACGCGTTGGCTGCTGCTTGGTCGACGACAACGATCGTGGCAATCCCTGCCACCTGTCGTGCGGTCAGATTCACAATGTCATCAAAGGAGTATGTACCCGGTGCAAAGGCCGCAAATCGGCCTGGATCTTCCACGAACACCACAATGGGTACAGATCTGCTGAAGTCACTCACGGTCTCGGCGAGCGCTGTGCCTGCTTCCGAGCCGCGATGACGCGTCGGCATTGTCGACAACGGCATGTCACCGAGCCGGACATTGGTGCCAGAGTCGATCAGCCGACGGGCAAGCCGAGGCGCAGCAGGTGATAGTCGCTGGACATCGACATCACCGACGACTGTGAGATCGATCCAAAGCCAACCCTCGGCGCGGCCACCCTCGGTTCTGATCACCCACGATCGGAGTGTGGTCTGCCACCGAACGCCGTCGCCGTCAGTCTCGGTCAGATTTGCACGAAACGCTGATGCGACGTCATCGTCGCCCGTCGCATGTTCGGTGGAAACGTCAAGATGTACCTTTCTACCGTTGCGTGTGATGTCCGCCGCGGCGCGTTTCGGGATCGACACGTCCAGTTCGCCGTTACTCTTCTCGGCTTCGATCCATCTGGAAAACTCTGCTTGAGCAGCCTCGCAAACGTCGCGATCGTCCTGCCAGATCGCGCGATAGACCAGTGCCATCTCTGCCCCCTTCTCTCGCCATGTCCCCGACGAGTGAAGTGAACCATGACCTGAATGTCCGGAGTAGTCGTAACGGGATGCATCCGGCCGGAGTTGTACCTGACTCGTACCTGCAGGGCTGGCCTGTGCCGACAGTAAAGGCCCTAGTCCGTCCGAATTCAATCGGTGACCAGGGCCTTTTGTGTGGAGCCGATGACGGGAATCGAACCCGCGTATTCAGCTTGGGAAGCTGATGTTCTACCATTGAACTACATCGGCACGCTGGGCTTTTGCCGATTCTCACCGGCTCCGGCCCACGCTCGGAGCAAACTTTAGCAGACTCTCCGATGACTATCGCAGACCCCTACACCAGTGTGCGTCCGGTCTTGATCCGCCACCGCATGTCGGCCAGGAGCAGTCGGTACGGCGCTTCGCGGACCGCGAGCGGAAGTCGCTTGTTGACCTTGCCGATGGCGCGCATGACGCGATCGAATCGACGTTGGTCGCGAGGCGTCCACGACAGCAGCATCTCGTCGCGGAACCGCTGCGGTAGGAAACCTGCGGTGAAGAACATGTTGATCGGGCCCGCCATCAGCGACACGGGCTTGGGTAGGAACTCCATCCGTGCGATGGAGAGCAGATGTTCGCGGATGACGTCGTCGATCCGAACCTTGTCGAGGCTCTCGTTCCAGTACTCCTCGAACAGTTCGCGGTCGGCAGGCCACATGTCGGGCTTGACCTGAAGTGTGGTGCCGAAGGTCGCGCCGCGCTGGTAGAAGTAGTCGACGGCGTGTTCGGGGATCGGCCCGTACAGCGCGCGGTGAACGTCCTCGAAGCCGCGGTAGATGCACGCGGCGACCCAGAGTTGGAGTTCGGGATCGAACGCGTTGTATTTGACGGGGCTTGCCCCTGTCGAGCGCACCTGTGCGTGCGCCTTGTTCACGCCGTTGCGGAAGAGTCGCTTCTCGTCGTCGGTGCCTTTCGCGGCGACGGCGAGGTAGCCGAGCGTGGTGCGGCTGCGTTTGTACGGGTGATCGAAGAGGCGGCCCGACTCGACGCGGCTTTCGTGGACTCCGTAGCCGACACCCGGCCACGACAATTGCATGATGATGTTCGCGGCGCCCGCGGCGAGACCGATGCCGTCCATCGCGTCGTCGAGACCTGCGGGTTTTTCGATCGTGGTCATCTCGGGTGCCCTCCCTGGCGCTAATTGATTACGACTGTACTCAGATGAAAGTCGGGCGTAAAGGACTGTTGCTGAGATGATGGGCAGCATGGCGACAGGACGGATCTACGGTGGACGCGCGGGCGACGAACGATTGGCCGATCGAAGGGCCAAGCTGATCGACGCCGGTCTGGACCTGCTCGGCGCCACCGACGGCGACCCGACTCTGTCTGTCCGCGGCGTCTGCAAACGCGCCGGCCTCGCGTCGCGCTACTTCTACGAGAGCTTCGCCGACCGCGACGAACTCACCGGCGCGGTGTACGACTACGTGGTCCAGCGCATCGCCGAGAGCACACTCGCGGCGATCGCCGAGGCGCCACGCGAAGATCGTGCGGTCGTCCGAGCATGCGTCGAGAACATCGTGCACGAGATCGCCGAGGATCCCCGACTCGGCCGCATGCTGTTCTCCGTGAGTCAGGCCAACCCTCAGCTCGCGAAGCGTCGACTCGACTCGACCCGCATGTTCGCGGGTCTGGTGATGGTGCAGGCAGAGGACTTCTACGAGGTCAAACCCAGCCCGCGCCTTGATCTCGCCGCCCACTACGTCGTCGGCGGTCTCGCGCAGGCGCTGACCTCGTGGCTCGACGAAACCGTACCGTTGAGCCAGGAGGAGGTCGTCGAGGAATGCACCGAACTGCTCGTCGCGATGGCCGCCCATCTGAACAGGAGCTGAGGCCGCACGAGCGAGGTTGTTAACCTCTATCCGTGCTGCTCTCCGATCGCGACATCCGCGCCCAGATCACCTCCGGACATCTGGGGATCGACCCTTACGACCCGGAGCTGGTGCAGCCGTCGAGCGTCGATGTGCGTCTGGACAGTTTGTTCCGTGTCTTCAACAACACCCGCTACACACACATCGATCCCGCGAAACAGCAGGACGAGCTGACCTCGCTGGTGGAGGTGCCTCGGAACGAGTCGTTCGTGCTGCATCCGGGGGAGTTCGTCCTCGGTTCGACGATGGAACGCTGCTCGCTGCCGTCCGACCTGGCGGGCAGGCTCGAGGGTAAGTCGTCGCTCGGACGTCTCGGTCTGCTCACGCACTCGACGGCCGGCTTCATCGACCCGGGCTTCGATGGGCACATCACCCTGGAGCTGTCGAACGTCGCGAACCTGCCGATCACGTTGTGGCCGGGGATGAAGATCGGTCAGCTGTGCCTGTTCCGGCTGACGAGCCCGGCCGAGCATCCGTACGGCAGCGCGAAGGTCGGATCGAAGTACCAGGGGCAGCGCGGACCGACGCCGTCGAAGGCGTACCTGAACTTCGTGCACGAACATCCTGACGCGCGTCCCAGCTGAATCGGGCAGCGACGCCGTTCCCGTCGGTTACCGTCGGTGAATGCGCCTCGCCGCCCTCGTCGCGTGCCTGCTGATCATGACGTCATGCGCGCAGGACACCTCCCCGCGACCGTCACCTCCGGAACAGCCGGGCCAGGTCTCGGTCGTCGGCGACCGACTCCTGCTCGATGGTCGAGAGTGGTGGCCGACGGGCATGAACGCCTATCAGCTGGCCACCGACTGGTCGCTCAACGTGGGATGTGGCGCGCAGGTCGACCTGGACGCCTTCTTCGGCTCGCTCCCGCCCAATTCGCTGACCCGTTTCGACGCGTTCCAATCGCACGCTATCCATCGCGACACGGGGACGGTCGACTTCACAGGGATCGACGCAGTGTTCGATGCGGCTGCGCGCCATGAACAGCTGGTCGTTCCGGTCCTCGCACCGCAGGACAGCGACTGCGACGCGGGCGGCTACAAGGAGCGCGGCTGGTATGTGGACGGCTGGCGACAGGTCCAGGACGGGCACTCGCTGAGTTACGAGGAGTGGGTGGCGAAGTCGGTCGAACGCTGGCGTGATTCACCGGCACTCGCGATGTGGGAGCTGCTCGGGGAACCGGAGGCGGCGACGTGCCCAGGTGGTGACTGCTCCCTCGAGCGTCGGCAGTGCCCGCCGGACGCGGCCATCGTTCTGAGGAAATGGACCGACGAGGCGGGGCGCATCGTGCGCGATCGCGACCGAGAGCACCCGATCACGTTGGGAACGATCGGGGGTGATCAATGTGGCACTGCAGGAGACGGATTCGTGATCGTGGTAGGTTCTCCATCCGTCGACGTCGCCCAGTACCACGACTACGACGACGGCCGGTTCCTCGCGCTACGCCTGGCCGAAACCGAGAAGCCACTCCTCGTCGGTGAGCTCGGAATCGAGGCAGGAAGCTGTCTCGCGCTGAACGAGCGCGCCGAGATCGTCGACGAAAGGCTCACTCACTACCGCGAACTCGGAGCTGCGGGGGCGCTCATGTGGGCGTCCGTACCCGACCCTCGTCACACCGACTGCAGTTACGATATCGGCCCGGGAGATCCGCTGCATTCGGTCCTCGCGCGACACATCACCGTCGGGTGAGCCACAGTCAGTTGTCGATCCGCCACAGACGCCACGTCGGCTGGTTGTCCCCGTCGTTGGGCACCTCGAGTTCGAGAGTGGAGATCTCGCTTCCGTTCTCGAAGATCGTCGGGTAGCGCCGGTTGACGGCATCGGACGTTCCTCGCCCCTCGTTGGGCACCGTGAGGATGTACTGCACTCCGTACCGGTTGGGTGCGTTCAGTATCTCGGTGAAGTCGGTGTCGGACGGGACGACGTAGGTGTCCGGCCGGTCGGTCGCGGTGAGCACGGCGAATCCGTAGACGGTATCCATGAGTACCGAGCCAGGTGGCAGATTCTGTTCGTCGAGGTACTGCGCGAGACGCCGTTCGGTCGAGAACGACGCGATGATCCGCTCCTGCTGTTCCCTCAGGTCGGACGGGTCGTCGGGATCGGGGAACAGGACGGTGCGCAGTGCGTGCTGCTCCTGCGACAGTTCAGGATCGAGCATCGCGATGAAAGTGATCGGCAGGCCGCACGCGAGCAACAGTGCGCCGAGTGGAGCGAGACCACCGTGATCGGTGGGACGCGGAACCTCGTATGTGCCCGGTCTCCGCGACACGAACTGTCCGCGACGTGGCGCCAACTGGATCACCCACACTGTGAGCACGGGCACCGCGCACAGGTAGAAACGTAGGAAGGGGAACGTCGCGCCCCGCATGTACGACAGCATCGCGAAGCCGAGCACCGCACCGAACACAAGGAACGGGACGAGTGGTTCGAGGTCGCGGCGGCGCCATGCCACCACGATGATGACGGGAATCAACAGCGGAAGTGCCGGGCCCAGCACCACGATTTCCGCGACGGAGAACGCGAGCGCGGGCAGACCACCGGCAGAGCCGCCGCCGCTCTGCTCGATGATCGCCGCGTTGCCGTACGACGACGAGAACTGTGCGAACGCGTCGCCCGTGATCAGCCAGCTGATCGCAGCGAAGGCGCCGAACGACAACGCGATCGGCGACGCGAACAGGATGCCGTCGAGAATGGCGGGGTGCCAGGTGCGTGGCGTCGACCCGCGGGTCCGCCATCGCGCGAGGATGACGACGAACATGGTGGCAGCGCCGCCTGCCGCGAGCGCGTCGTACCGCGCCAGATAGGCGATGCCGAGCGCGACCCCGGCGATCCCGAGGTCGTGGATGTCGTCGGTACTGCACCAGCGGATCAGACGTCGGGTCGCCCAGCACAACAGCATCAGGAACGGCGCCTCGCTCATGCCGTTCGCGCCGTAGTAGACGATCATGGGGTTCAGTGCGAACAGCGCTGTCACCGTCCAGACGAGCCACGGTGCGCACCCGCGATCGCAGGCGATCTTGTGGATCTGAACGGCGGCGCCCGCCATGAACGGTGCGGACATCACGACGGCGGTGATCGCGAAGCGTGTGAGATCGGGAAACCAGCCCGACAGCGCGACCACGGGTAACTGCGCAATGGCCGTCAGGGGCGTGAACACGAATCCGATGGCGGCGAGGTGTGGGTCGCGGGAGAACAGCACCGTCCGGGCGGCTGATACTCGGCTGAGTGAATCACCCTGAAAATACTGGACGTCGAGAGCCAGCCACAGGCCGACGGCTACGTAGAGTGCGCACGTCGCCCAGAACACCCGAGATGAACGGTGCGTCATGAGTCTAGTCCGTGGAAGGTCTTCTCCCAGTAGGAGGGATTGCGGATGAGCTGATATGTGCCTTTGAGTGCGGCGATCGACATGAGCAACCAGTAGATCGGCACGGTGAGGCACGGCCACCACAGTGCCGAGTTCGACGTTTCCCGGCACGCCACCAGATTCATGTAGA
Organism: Rhodococcus sp. NPDC060086; assembly: GCF_042730275.1. Lineage (NCBI taxonomy): Bacteria > Bacillati > Actinomycetota > Actinomycetes > Mycobacteriales > Nocardiaceae > Rhodococcus > Rhodococcus sp. NPDC060086. Next base: position 74,175 of record NZ_JBHWWZ010000021.1, on the reverse strand, counting down.
GCACAGCAGAATTGCCGAACACCAGCGATATCAGGGCCGGAAAATACACGTACGCGGGGAAGATCTCTTCGATGACGTGCGGCTGTCCGAGGAGCCACATGATGGTAATCAGCCAGAACGCCATGTTCAAACACGCGATGATCGGTGTGCCGGCGAGCAGTGTGGTGAAGCGCCACATTCCGACGGTACCGATCGCCCGCCGAAGCTGCTGTGGTCGACGCATGTGCACGAGCCAGGTCTGGAGGTAGCCCTTGTACCAGCGGGAGCGTTGCCGAACCCAATTGATGGGATCGCTGTTGGCCTCTTCGAGGGTCGTCGAATCGAGAACGGCGGTGCGGTAGCCGGACTCTGCGATGCGCACACCCAGGTCGGCGTCCTCGGTGACGTTGTACGGATCCCACGCTCCGATGTCGTCGAACACGCTGCGCCGGATGTGATTGGATGTCCCGCCCAGCGGGATCGGCGAATTCGACGCCATGAGGCCCGGCAGGATGAAGTTGAACCACAGCGCGTAGTCGGCCGTGAACCATCCGGTGAGCATGTTCTGGGAACCGTTGTGGAAGGCCAGTTTTGCCTGTACGCACGCGACGTCGTCGCCCACGCGGTCGAACGCGACGATCACGCGCCGCAGCTGCAGTGGGTCCGGGCGATCTTCGGCATCGAAGATCGTGACGATCTCCCCGGTGCTGAAGTGCAGTCCGTAGTTGCACGCCTTGGGTTTGGTACGCGGATCTGCGGCGGGAACCTTCAGGATCTCGACGCTCACCCCGAGTCCGGCGGCTTCGGCCGCGTCGATCGTGACAGCGTCGTCTTCTTCGAGCAGCAAGAGCACCTGAAGCTTTGCGGCCGGGTAGTCGATCGCGTGCATCGCGGCCACGAGATCTCCGACGACTTCGGGTTCGTTGTACGCGGGCACCAGCACGGTGTAGGAGGGAAGCTGGTCGTCGGCCGGAGCGAGTGCCTCCTCGTCGCTGACGCGCACGATGGCGTCGCGGTTCAGACCACGCGAGAACAACAACAGTCGGTCGGCGAGCGTCGCGATGTAACCGAGCGTGCACATCGCGGTCAACGCGATCAGTGCCGGCTGTGTAACGACGACGAGGGCCACCACGAGGATGGCCAGCAACGACAGGGCGGTCCACTTCTGGATGGGTGTGAACGCAACCGACGCAGACGACACAGCACTGCGCTCACGTAACCCGAATACCGCGTCGTGCAGTGCCGCGCGTGTGTATTCGTCGTACGCCGTCGTGCCTTCCGGTGGTATGTCGGGTCTGGTGCTCAACTTTCTTGCCACTGTGCCTCCACGACTGCGCGCCCGACTTCGGTGAGCATCTCCCGGTCCTTGTATTCGGGATCGGTGTCGGACACCGATGCATTGCCGCGGAGAAGTATCTGAAGGAGGACTCTGATGTTGGCGACCGAGTTCGGTTCGGGTTGAGGGAATACGGCGTCGAACTCGTGGTTGTCGACGGTCAGCAGGGTGACGCGTTGGGCGTCGTCGCCGCGAGTCCAGATGAAGTTGAGCAGACTCCACGTGAGCAGCAGATCGTCGTCCACCACCGTGAAGTACTCGGCGGTGACGTCGTGTCCGAGATCGATATAGCTCTTCGGGCTGACCCGAGCTCCGCGAAGGTTGTACATCGATTCCGTGGGGTAGACCTCGAACGCGCCGACTCTGCGGATCTGCAGAGTCTGTACGGCTATCGTGCGTGGCCGCAGGAGTTGATCCCAGTCGGCGCGGGCCTCGTCTGCACGAATCATCTGGCGTCGGAGTGCCGAGGGGTCCCGGAAATAGCTGCGCGGCCAGTCGTAGTCGACAGAGCTGATCTGTTGCCAGCCCGCGGGGACCACCTGTGTGACCGTGCCGGCGGGAGGTGGCCCGGCCGCGACGGGAGTGAGCCGCTGGTCGGGGGGCGCGATGAAGGCCAGCACCACCGCGACCGGCACGATGTAGAGGGCGGTACGGCCGGCCTGGGAGGGAGTCACCGGGCTGGGCGGAAGCCTCCGAGGGGCAAGTCCGCGAAATCGGGCCAGATACGCACCGCCGCCGACAAGGAATGCTGCCACCGTGGGAATGTACTGGTACACACCGATCGCCGCGTCGGGCCACTGCACCGTGACCACTGCCAGAACACCGAGCCCGAGGACGAAGGTGATGGCGCCGACGGCCATCCCCCTGGAGTGTGAGGTGCGCGTCGCGATACCGACAGCCGCACACGCGAGAAACAGAGTCAGCACACCGGCGGCCACCTTCGTGCCACCCATCTGAACCAGGATCGCGCGGTACATGATCGGCGACGTGAGGAGCAACATCAGCCACGCAAACCAGTACCTCGAGGTGGCACGCAGCCCGAACATCGCCACGCACGCGCCGCACACGAATACCCACGCGGCCAGTACGTCTATGTGCATGAGCTGGTAGGTGGCCGCGTACCGGGGCATCAGAAGAGCCTTCAGCGCGACCGACACTGCCAGCAGTATGACGGCGACGATCGCATCGGTCTGCCGGTCGTGGATCGGCAACTCGTGTCTGCGCCGGTGGGTGATTCCGACGGCCACGAGCGCGGCCAGTGGGGGAATGATCAGCACGTAGCCACCTGTCGTGCCGGTGCGCACTTCGTCGAACAGTTCACTCCACGTGGAGTGGAACGCGACGAGCGTGGCCGCGACGATCACAGCCCACCGCACCCAGGTGTGTGCGAACGGATGTGGCGCCTTCTGCGCAGCCGTCGCTCGCGCGGTCGTCGAGATTGTCACCGCGGCCTCGGACGAGTGCGGCGTAGCGCCACGAGCACCACGGCCGCGACGATTCCGGCGGCGACGAGTGCACCGGTGCCGATCAGAATCCAGCGGACGGTGGTGGACACACCTTCTTCGGTCGGAACGAGGACATCGCCGCGTGGATCGACGAGCGCGACGGGATCACGCCCTTCCGCGGTGAACAGAACATGCCCGGCCAACTCCGGCCACCTGTCGGGCTCGGCTGCCAGCCAGCTCAAGGTTCGATCGAGTTCCGCGGGTGCGTCGGTGGATGTGGCAACGAGAAGGGTGCGGCCGTGGTCTCGGATCACCTGCAGTGACGCGTAGGTGACGTTGGTTCCGAAGGTCAGGCTCGTGGAGACGCCCCCGGCCCCGACCACCTCGAACCGTCGATCCTCGGTTTCGGTGAGCCGCAGCGGTAGGTCGTCGGGAAGGGATCCGTCTGCGGAGACGATCAGCGCGGGGGACGGCGATGCGAGCGCGTCGTCCACCGTCACCCATTCGGTGTCGAGCAGTATCGGCGTGAGCGACTGCAGCCCGGAGACGATATCGACGGCGCGCGCGGTATCGGCGATGCCAGTGCCCGTGGCGGCGATGTCGAACCGCGGCATGAGGGTCTGGGGAAGCGACGCGAACCCGTCCGGCACCGGCGGATCGGCGGTCGTACTGGAGATATGGGAATCACCGTCGATCATCACCGTCGCCGGTTGCGTGGTACCGCAGTATCGTTCACCGCCGGTGGCACGCAGCGTCACTGTCAGTTCGGTCGAGCGTTGCATTGCCTCCGCTGGGATGGTGATGGCACGGTCGATGATCCCGCTGGGCTCCGCAGCCCATGAGTCGAGGACGGTGTCGCCTGTCTCGATGGTGAGGAGCCCGCCCTCGGTGTCGGGCAGCGGTGTGTACGAGCCCTTCAGGTCGAGGTGGAGGTCGCCGACCGGTCGTCCGAAGCGTGCCTGATCGAGATACATCTCGACCTGGACGACGCCCACCGCCGTCGCGCTCTGGTCGCCGATACCGAGGTCGTTCAGCGTGGTGATATCGGGACTCTGCTGGGGCGGGATGATCCTCGGGTTGGCGTAGACCTCCGACGAGACCGCCAGCCCAGACCATGTCGAGGTCGCGATCCTGGCTTGGGTCGCGAGACTGTCGGTGTTGCCCTTCAGGTAGAGCGCCGGTGGCCCACCGGGTATCTGCGCAACTTCGGCACCGCTGTCGGCGCCGTCGGTCTCGGTCACGACGATCTGCCGCACGAACGGGCTTTCCGCAGCCGGTGGGATGCCGTTCGGAGGGGTTTCTCGGACGTCGACGGCCAGCGGTCGCCCCGTGTGGTACGTGGTGATGGCCGCGGCGAGACCGACCGCGGTGTCGGATTCGAGCGGACTCGGCTCAGCGGGCAGGTACACGTCGAGGCGCTCGAGGATGGGCGGCAGGAAATCGGCGACGACAGTGGGATTGGTGGCGGTACCTGTGTAGCGGACCACTCCGTCTCTCATCGCGATCGACCGAGTGGTCCAGTCCTCGGGGCAGATGTTGTCCCCTGCAAAGAGGTTCAGCCGGAGTGTGACGGCCGCCGCCTGGTTCTCGACGGTGGCTCCGGTCAGGGGGATGGAGAGGGGGACGGTAGCGCTGTCAGGTGGGAGATCCAGCCGCGACAGGAGACGGCCGTCGGACTCGACATCGATCGACCCCCGCGCAACGTTCGACGGCAGCTCCACGGTGGTGTCGAGCGCTTCCGGCGCCAGTCCGTCGGGGACGGGCACCGTGAGAGTGACGGAGTCCGAGTGCCCGCGGAAGTCGATGACCTCGCCGAAGCCGAGCATCTCGGTGTCGAAGCCGAGGGGCTGGGTGTCGTCGGGCGTAGGAGGCGCTGGATCCTGAGCGAACGCAACAGGGGTCGTAGCGCACAGGACTGTGACAGCTCCTACCGTTGCGAGTGCTGAGCGAAGAGTAAACCCGCTTCTCCGGTGCCGAATCACATGTGTCACGAAACCAGACTTGTCGTCGGTTTGCTCAGGAAGAGGATGATCTTGTCGCAGGACCTGACCAATCGGACAGTTTTTCGCCAATACTCGCGAGTAACAAAAAGCTGTGGATAGACTCGAAATGCGTCGTCCTCCTGTCCCCCCTGCGAGGACGACCGCGCGGGCCGGTACCCCCCATCTCCGGCCTGCGTCGAAGCCCCGCCGATCTCCACCACGATCGGCGGGGCTTCCTTCATTCGCGATAATCTCGTCCCCATGACAGCCACGGAACCCCGCGTCACCTTCGCCTACTGCACTCAATGTCAGTGGCTACTGCGAGCGGGGTGGATGGCGCAGGAACTGCTCAACACTTTCGGCACCGACCTCGCCGAGGTGGCTCTCGTACCCGGAACCGGTGGGATCTTCCGCGTCGCGGTGGGCGATGTCACGGTGTGGGATCGCAAGGTGGACGGCGGTTTTCCCGACATCGTCACCTTGAAGCGGCGCGTGCGCGACATCGTCGACCCCGCGCGCGACCTCGGGCACTCCGATCGTAAGTAGCGTTCCGGAGTTCGAACGTATGATCGAGTAGTGAAACTGTACCGAGTCGCGTCGGGATGGGCCGAGCCCGCGCCCTCGCATTGTCCGAACGGGCACCGGCTCGGCGCGAATCAGGTGCTCGTGGGTTCGCGGGTGTGCGACTGCGGCGACAGGCACCGCACGCACGCCTGCCGCGTGTGCGACGCCGTCGTCTATACCCCGCCGATGGGTCCGAAGTGTCGCCTCCGGGCATTCGACGAGCGGTGACGCAATTCAGTGCACGCGAGTGAGCAGATTGTTTTATGGTCGAACGGCAGCCGTTGCGCGAGGCCCGGTCGGAGTCGGGGAGGTTCTGGGCCGGGCCATCGTGCGGGTCTTCGGGGAGGCCGGACGGCTGGCAGGGGAGCCCCGCCGGCGAATCGAGGGGAGGAGCCGGCGGGGCCCTGAACTGCATCTCCTGTGTCGGGGAGGACTTCCAGGAAGAAGCGTCGCGTCAAGGCGACGGCCGCCACTGTATGGGAGCGTGGCCGACCCCGTCCACTCCCGATGCCGAAATGATATGTAGCACCAGAACTATTCGCGCCTGCATCATCGCCCCGAACAACTGACCCAGTCGTTCAGCTGCGTTTCCCTTCCGGTTACCTTCGGTGAAGTTGCCCGTACAACTCGGTGGACCATTGTCTACGGCGTGACGGAGCGCAACGGTTACCACAAGATCGCCGGCGAGCTGGCCGACGAGATCGCCCAGCTGGACCCGGGCACCAAACTCGCGAGCGAACACGAGCTGATGGCACGGTTCGGCGTGGGACGGGCAGCCGCCCGCTCCGCGGTGCAGGAACTCGAGCGTCGCGGACTCGTCCGCAGGCTCCGCGGCTCCGGTACCTATGTCAACCGTCGCATCGACTACATCGTCTCCAAGGAGAAGCGGCCGTCGTGGCATCGGACCGTCGAAGCGGCGGGCGCCGTTCCTCGTTCGTCCGTGTTGCTGTCCGAGGTCCGGCCGATTCCCGAAGGCAGTGCGCGCTATCTCGGACTCGAGCCCGGAACTCCCGCCCACTACATGCGAAGACTGCGCTACGTCGACGACCACGTGGCTGCGCTGGGTGAGGAATGGGTGCGGTGTGAGGCCGTCACCGAACTCGGCTCCGCCATGCGTGTCGAGGAGTCGCTCGACGAACTCCTGCGCCAGATGGGCAGATTCGACGTCGTGCGGTCGTGGTGCCGTACCTCGATGGAACTGCCTCCCGAAGAGGTCACCAACGCCCTCGAGATGACCTACGTCGCCCCCGTCTGGGTCATCGAAAGCATCAACCGTGACGCCGAAACCGGCGTCGTCGTCACTTACAGCACCTCCTGGACGCGCGCCGACATGATCCGCGTGGTCATGGAGATCGGCGACCAACCTCCCGTTTCGAACTGCGAAGGAAATTGATGACTCCCCACACCTACAGCCGGGAGCGGCTCGCCGAGCTGCTCGCCGTGGCGCCCGAACAGGATTTGGTGGGCGCAGCCGACGTATGCCTGTCCGACGGTGCGAATCTGACCGTCCTGACCACCCCGGAGATCGGGTGCATCGCGACCCAGGTTCGCGAACCCATCGGCCACGTCCGCTTCTTCCTCGGCAACGTCCTGGCCTGCCACGCGGAAGTCCGTCTCGACGGTACCCGCGGCTGGGCCATGCGGATGGGCGACGACCGCGCCGCGGTGCTCGCCGCCGCGGTGTGCGACGCCGAGGTCGCCGCGGGCCGTCCCAACGCCGGCCATGTGCTCGAGCTGTGTGCCCGCATGGAAGCCGAGCTCGGTCGTGCCGACGCCGAGGAATGGGCACAGATCGCCCCCACCATCGTTCAATTCGAGGAGCTGACGTGACGATCGCCGCCACCGACAAGGTCATGGGAGTCGGACTCGACCCCGTTGTTGCACAGCAGGTCTACCGCGCGATGCTGCATGCGTTCAGCCGCCCCGGCCTGCGGCAGACCCTGCCCTCGACGGACTTCCCTCCTGCACTGCTGCCCGCCCTCGCCCTCGCAGACCTCGAGACCTGCGTCGCCGTGCTCGAAGACGACTCCGACTGGAACGAGGTGCTCACCGTAGCGACGGGTGCCCCCGTCGCGGCGCTCGGCGAGGCGAAGTACGTCATCGCCCTTCGTCCCGTCACCGCCGACGAAATACTTTCTGCCGCACGCGGAACCGCACTGACGCCGGAGTCCGCCGCGACCGTGATCTGTTCGGTCCCGTCACTCGACGGCGGAACACCCGCCGAACTTACCGGGCCGGGCGTCGACGGGACCGAAACCATTGCACCGCAAGGATTCGACCACGTACTGCGTAATGCCCGCGATGAAGCCACCGCAGAGTTTCCCGGGGGCATCGACATCCTGCTCGTCGCCGACGACGGCACCGTGGTCGGACTGTCGCGCACCACGCGCATGAGTACCGCACAGGAGAACTGACATGGGATATTCCGGAGCCCGCGGCGGACTCGACGCGATCCTCGCCGCCGAAAGCCTCGTCCGCACCGCGCGTGAAGCCGACAACTCGCCGCGCTTGACCACCGAACAGATCACCGGCCGCATGCGCCTGGCCGTCGACCGCGTGATGGGGGAAGGGTCGCTCTACGACCCCGAGACCTCCGCCGATGCACTCCGCCAGGCGGAAGGCGACGTCATCGAGGCCACGCACCTCGTCCGCGCCCACCAGTCGACCCTGCCGCGACTGGCCGTCAGCGAGCCCGTAGACCCCGACGAGATGACCGTCCTACGCCGCATCGTGCCTGCGTGGCGCACCCCCGACGGTCCTCAATTGCTGGGCCGCACCAGCGACTACACCGGCCGCATGCTCGTCCGTGACGAAGAGCCCGTGCCGCCGACGATCATCGACGAGGCGCCGACTCCCGACCGCACCGAAGCCGAACGCCACCCCAAGCGCTTCTCGGACATGCTGCGCGAAATGGACCTGCTCGCAGACAGTCGACCGATCGACGGCTCCGACCCCGAACCGTTCGACATCTCCCGCCACCCGGCCGCGCCTCCAGCGCCGCGCTCGGCGGTACTTGCGTCGATGGCCCGCGCCGAGACCGGCTCGTTGATCGGCACGTGGTATCGCTCGATCCGCGGCACCGAAGGCAACCTGCACGAGGTCACGCTCGGCGAGGTGCGACACGGCCGTGTCCCGGTGCGCGTCCGGCACCCCCACACCGGAAATGCCTTTTCTGTCGGCGACATTCGAGTCACCGAGTGTGAGGCGATCGAAGACCTCAACGGACCCGACGAGGACCGCGGACGCTTCGATGTCGGCTACGGATTGTGCTTCGGTCACAACGAGCGCAAGGCCATCGCGATGGCCAACCTCGACATCGCGTGCCGCCGTTTCGGCGACACCGGCGGTCTCGAGCAGACCCTGCTGCTCACCACCGACGGCCTCGATTCCTGTGGTTTCCTCGAACACCTCAAGCTTCCGCACTACGTCACCTTCCGCTCGATGATCGACCGGAAGGTCGCCGTGCAGGCCGGCGCCGACGACGCCGCGGACCGCAACACCGAACCTCTCGGAAGGACCTGCTGATGACCGACCTGCTCACCACCCGCGACACCGGCTCGCGCGTCACCCATACCCTCGACGCGATCGACGCCGCCACCCGTGAACGTGGCATCCTCGACGAAGGATCCAAACGCGAGATCCGCCGCGCAACACTGACTGCCGTGTGCGTTCCCGGATACCTGACCCCGTTCGGATCCCGCGAGATGCCCGTCGCCCGCGGCTGGGGCTCCGGCGGCCTGCAGGTCACGCTCGGCCTCGTCGGCGGCACCGATGTCGTCAAGGTCATCGACCAGGGTGACGACGATGGCGTCAACGCCACGAACCTGCGACGCCTGATCGAGTCGAGCGAGAAGTGTGCCTCCACCAAGGACACCCGCGAGTCGACGATCATCCAGTCGCGGCACCGGATCCCCGAGGAGCCGATGACCGAGGGGCAGATCCTCGTCCTGCAGGTTCCCAACTCGGAACCTCTTCGAGCCGTGCAGAAGTCGGTCACCGAATGCGCCCGTATGCATGCCGAGGCCGACTACTCGATGATGTGGGTCAGCCTCTACGAGGACCTCGTCCGCAACGGCGTCATCACCAAGACCACCGGCTACCCGGTGCTCGTCGACGGCCGGTACGTGATGATCACGTCGCCGATCCCGCGATGGGACGTTCCGCGCCTGAACAATTCACCGCACCTGACCCTGCTCGGTGCCGGACGTGAGAAGCGCATCTTCGCGGTACCGCCCTACACCCCGGTGCAGCCGCTCACGTTCGACGATGTCCCGTTCGAGGTCGAGGGCAGCGACGAACAGATCTGCGTGCGCTGCGGCTCGTCCGACACGTTCCTCGTCGAGGCATCGCCCGGACGCATGATGTGCAGCGACGTCGAGTGGTGCACTCGCGTCGTCGACGCCGACATCGACGAGGCACTCCACGATGCGTATTCCCCCGTGCAGTTCCTGCCCGACCCGCAGCGCCGTGTCCGCGCCGCGAATGCGGTGACCCGCCGCGACCCGGCCGAACTCACCGACCGCCCCGTGCCCGCGCACCCCGACGGCTGGACCCTCGCTGTGCGGGATGTCGGAAAGGTGCACGGCCCCGGTGGCGCCGACGCCGTGCCCGGCACCGGCCCCGACACGGGTACCGCGATCAGCCCGGTCACCGGCGCCGTCGTCGCCGCGTGGGACGTGAGCTTCGACGTCGCCCCCGGCGAGGCCCTCGGCCTGATCGGCGAATCCGGCTCGGGCAAATCGACCGTGCTGCGCTGCTTGATCGGCGACGACAAGGCCACACATGGCTCGATGTTCCTCACCACCGTCGGAGGTGGCACCACCGACGTGTTCACCCTCGACGACACCGAGCGACGCGCGCTGCGCATCGACACCCTCGGACTCGTGCACCAGAACCCCGCCGACGGACTCACGATGACGGTCTCTGCAGGCGGCAACATCGCCGAGCGTCTCACCGCGGCAGGCTGGCGCAACTACTACGAGATCCGCGACCGCGCAGCGTATCTCCTGGAGAAGGTCGAAGTGCCCCTCGACCGCATGGACGACCCCGTCCACACCTTCTCCGGCGGCATGCGTCAACGAGTGCAGATCGCGAAGGCACTCGCGACCGATCCGCGTGTGCTGCTGCTCGACGAACCCACCACAGGCCTGGACGCGTCGGTCGCGGCGGGTGTCCTCGACCTGCTCCGCAACCTGCTCGCCGAGCGCGACACCGCCGCCGTGGTCGTGAGCCACGACTTCGCGGTCATCGAGGCGCTCACCGATCGCACGCTGGTGATGAATGTCGGACGCGTGGTCGAGACGGGCCTGACCGACCAGCTGTTCCAGGATCCCCACCACCCCTACACTCAGCGGCTCGTTGCAGCCGCCCGGAGGTGACCATGTCCGAGTCCACCACCACCGCAGATCCGGTCCTTACCGTCCGCGACCTGCACAAATCGTTCACCCTCCACACCATCGACGGCCGCACCGTCACGTCGCTGCACGGCGTCGACCTCGAGGTCGGCCGCGGTGAGCACGTGGCCCTCGCGGGACCGTCCGGTGCGGGCAAGTCGAGCTTCCTGCGCTGTGTGCACCGCAGTTACCTGCCCGACGCCGGCTCGGTCGTCCTGCACACCGACGGTGGACCCGTCGAACTCACCGAGCTGTCCGACCGGGAGATGGCCCGGCTGCGCGGACGCGAACTCGGCTACGTCTCGCAGTTCCTGTCGGCGCCGCCGCGCACCGCGCCCCTCGAGGTGGTCGCGGCGTCGGCTCGTCGTCGCGGAATGAACCGCGCCGACGCCCGCGACGCCGCTGCCGAAGCGCTGCAGCGACTCTCGCTCGACAAGGCGCTGTGGGACGTCGACTGCAGTGTGCTGTCCGGTGGTGAACGCCAGCGCGTGAACATCGCTGCCGGCACCGTCCACCCACCGCGGCTGCTGCTGCTCGACGAGCCGGTGTCGGCCCTCGACCCGGCCAACCGTGAACGGGCGCTCGAACTCATCGCGTCGCTGTCGGGTTCAGGTGTCGCGGTGCTCGCGGTGTTCCACGATCTCGACGCCATGCACCGTCTCGCGACCCGTGTCGTCCGGTTCTCGGACGGCCACATCGACCGAATCGGATCCGCTACGGACGTATTGGGAGCAGCCGCATGACCGGAACAGAAACCGTCCCGACCGCTGTATCGACCGGCATGTCGTGGACGCTGCAGGCGGCACCGCAGAACTATGTGGTCGGGCACGTCCGGGCGGTGCTGCCCGACCGCGTCCTCGACGACGCGCAGATCGTGGTGCGCGACGGACGGATCGAGGAGGTCGGACCGTCCACTCCCGGAGTGCGACCGGACGTCGACGGCGGTGGTCTGCTGTGTCTGCCGGGCCTGATCGACGTGCACTCCGACGGACTCGAGAAGGAGCGCCTTCCGAGGCCGGGGGTCGAGCTGCCGTGGGCGTTCTCGCTCATGTCGTTCGAAGGCAAGGTGCGTGCGGCCGGAGTGACGACAGTGTTCCACGGTGCGTCGTTCTCCGACCGCGCCACGGCGACCACGGGACGCAGCGTTCATGTGGCGCAGCAGATGTGCGAGTCGATCGAAGACTGGACCACCCGCGACACCGACGCGAAACTCGTCGACCACCGCGTCCTGCATCGCCTCGACGTGCGGTCGGCCGCCGGATTCGCGGCGATGCGTGACGAGTTCGAGCGCCTTGTCGCGGCAGGTGCCGTCACCACCGAAACGCCCGCGGTGATCTCCCACGAGGACCACACCCCGGGGATCGGCCAGTACGCCGACCGCACGTACTACGAGAACCACATCGCCGGGGTCCGCGCCATCTCCGCGGAGGACGCGCGCAAGGTGGTGGACGGTCTGGCGGCCGAACGTGACGCAAACGCCGGGATCCGTGACGAAACGATGGGCTGGCTGGCCGAGCAGTCCCGCAACGGTCTCGCCCGTGTCTTCGGACACGACCCCGAATCGGCCGTGGAGATCGCCGATCTCGCCGCACGCGGCGGCAATGTCGCCGAGTTTCCCACGACCGTGGAGGCGGCGCGGGAAGCACGCAATCGAGGCATGTCCGTCGTGATGGGCGGACCGAACGTGCTGCGCGGACGCTCCCATTCGGGCAACGTGTCCGCCGGTGAACTCGCCGAGCTGGGTCTGGTGACGGCGCTGGCGTCGGACTACCTGCCGTCGTCGCTGCTCGGTGCAGCATTCGCGCTCGCCGACGGGTATATGACATTGCCTGCCGCCGTGTCGCTCGTCACGAGTGGTCCCGCAACGGCGGTCGGGCTCGCCGACCGGGGCGCACTGAGCACCGGGCAGCGCGCCGACCTCGTCCTCGTCTCGTTCGAACACGGTCACCCGGTGACCCGTTCGGTACTACGCGCATCCTGACATTCCGGCCCTGCACCGAATCGGTGTGGGGCCGGTCTCGTCTCGGGCGGACAGGCCGCCGGGAACGTCTTCTGCTCGAGGTCGGGAGTTCATCTCGGGTTGGGGGATTCGATACACCGTACCGACAGTCTGGACTCCGACGATGCCGCCACGGTGTCGCCCCCTCGTGTCCCGACCCGCTTCCGCGGGTTCGACAAGGAGCTTTTCTACATGCGTATCTCTCATTCCCGATCCCTCGTAGGGGTGCCATGGCAGCTGCGGCGACGCTCGCCCTGTCCGCGTGCGGCTCGAGTGCCGACGAAGACAGCTCGGCGGGCGCGACCGGAAGCGAGGGCACCCCGGAGACATTGGTTCTCGCGTCCATCCCGAGTGAGGACAGCACGAGCCTGCAGCAGGAGTTCGCACTCATCCAGCAGGTCATCGAGGACGAGACCGGCATCCCGGTCGAGTTCCAGAACGCCACCGACTACGCGGCCGTCATCGAGGCCCAGCGCGCAGGCAAAGTCCATATCGGTCACTACGGCCCGTTCTCCTACGCCACGGCGAAGGACAGCGGCGTGCCGGTGCAGCCACTGGGTGTGTTCGCCGACAGCCCCGATGAGGAGCCCGGCTACCGGTCGTATGCCCTCGTGCCCGCGGGATCCGATATCCGTTCGCTCGAGGACTTCCGGGGCAAGACGGTGTGTTTCGTCGACCCCACCTCCACTTCCGGGTATCTCTACCCGTCTGCGGGCCTGCTCGAGGCCGGCGTCGACCCCGAGGCGGACGTCACCCCGATCTTCGCGGGCGGGCACGATGCATCCGCGCTCGCAGTCAAGAGCGGTCAGTGCGACGCAGGCTTCGCCTTCGACACGATGGTGACCGAGACCCTCGTCGAGAAGGGTGATCTCGCTGAGGGCGACCTCGACGTGATCTGGGAGTCCGAGATGATCGCGGCCAGCCCGTCGGCCGTGCTGACCACGCTGCCGCAGGATCTCATCGACCAGCTCACCGACATCTACGCCACCAAGCTCACCCGCCCGGCGCTCGTCGAGGCAGGCTACTGCGCCGGCGAAGACGAGTGCGAGCTTCCCGAGGGCACCGAATACGGATTCATCCCCGTCACCGACGACTTCTACGACGGTGTCCGCAAGGTCTGCGAGATCACGCAGTCCCCTTCCTGCGCAAGCTGACCCGATCCCCTCGAAAACCTGGAGTCCGACATGACCGACCCCGACCATGCGCGCCTCGGCGCATCCATCGACAAGATCCTCCGGCCCACCATCGAACTCGATCACGTCAGCAAGGTGTTCGCACCGGATCTCCGGGCGCTCGACGATGTGTCGCTGACGGTCTATCCCGGGGAAGTGGTTGCGCTGCTGGGCCTGTCGGGGTCGGGTAAGTCGACTCTGCTGCGTCTGCTCGACGGCCTGCATCTGCCCACCTCGGGTGCTGTGCAGGTCCTCGGGCGTGATGTCGGCACTGCCCGCGGTCGTGAACTGCGGGACTTGCGACGCAAGGTGGGCTTCGTATTCCAGCAGTTCCACCTCGTCGGCAACATGTCGGTGCTGGAGAACGTGTGTTCCGGCGCCCTCGGATCGCTGCGCGGGCCGCGGTTCGGTCTCATGATGTATCCGAAGGCCGTGCGGCTGGCGGCCATGGAGCAGCTCGACCGTGTCGGTCTCGCCGACCGGCCGTTTCAGCGCGCCGATACCCTTTCCGGTGGTCAGCAGCAGCGTGTCGCGGTGGCGCGCGCACTCATTCAGAAGCCGAAGATCCTCCTCGCGGACGAGCCGGTCGCATCGCTCGATCCCGAATCGTCGGCACAGGTGATGGCGCTGATCTCGCAGATCGCGTCCGAAGACAACCTGACCGTGCTGTGCAGCCTGCACCAGGTCGATCTCGCACTGTCGTGGGGGCATCGCCTCGTCGGGCTGCGTGGCGGGCAGGTCGTGCTCGACAAGCCCGTGTCGACGATCGACCGGAGCGAGACCATGAGCATCTACTCCGCCGTCGAACCGGTCGTGTCCGCGCAGGCCGCCGCGAACCGATGACGATCACCGCCCCACCGCATGCCAGGACTCTCCCGCGCCCCACGTGGCAGACCATCAGTGTGCAGGTCATTCTGTTGGGGCTGTTCGCAGCAGCGCTCTGGTCGATCGCGTCACTGAAGATCAACGTCGCGACGATCATCGACAGTATCGGCAACGCAGCGGATTTCCTGTCGCGGATCTTCCCGCTCGACTTCCCTCCCATCGGTGAGCTCGCTGCAATGACCGGGCAGACCCTGGGCATCGTGCTCCTCGCCACGGTGTTGGCTGTGGTGCTGAGCATTCCCGTCGCGCTGGGCGCCGCCCGCAATACGGCACCCCGCACCGTGCTGCGGATGCCCGCCCGCACCGTCATCGTCGTCACCCGCGCCATTCCCGAACTGGTGCTGGCGATCCTGTTCCTGCGCCTGTTCGGGCTCGGCGCGATCGGTGGCATCCTCGCCCTCGGTATCCACTCGATCGGCATGATCGGCAAGTTGTACGCCGATGCGATCGAAGACACCGACCCCGGCCCGCGCGACGCGCTGCGGGCCGCCGGTGCGACGTGGTGGCAGCAGATCACCGGTGGTGTGCTGCCGCAGGTGATGCCGGTGATCGTCGCCACGGCCCTGCACCGGTTCGACATCAACCTGCGCGCCTCGGTCATCCTCGGCTATGTCGGCGTGAGCGGTATCGGCCTCGAACTGTCGGCCGCACTGCGCACCATGAACTATCAGCGCGGCATGGCACTCGCACTGTTCATCGTGGCCTTGTGCGTCATCGTCGAACTGGTTTCCGGTGCTCTCCGCCGAATGGTGCTCGGCGACAAGGCGCCTGCGCGCCGTGGCCTGTACACGCGTCTTCGGGATCGGGTGTCGAAGGCGCAGGGAGGCTGGGTCGATCGGAAGCCGGGCAGCGTGCAGGCACCGACTGCACTGCGTACCGTCGACGGTCGATACCGGATCAGTCCGCCGTGGACCGGCGAACGCATCGCTCGCACCGTGTACGCCGCGCTGTTCGTGCTGGCACTGCTGGTGTCGCTGTGGGCGGCCGAGATCGATTTCTCCCGCATGGCCGAAGGTTTCGGATCGATGTGGAACACTCTCGGACTGTTCTTCCCGCCCGGGACGGGTGGCATCGGAGACGAGCTGTGGAAGCAACTGATCGTCACCTTGCAGATCGCGCTGGCCGCCACCTTGATCGGCCTGATCTTCGCGATCCCCGTGGGCCTGCTGGCGGCTCGCAACGTCGCCCCCACCCCGGGTATTGCGAAGGGGTTCCGCATGTTCATCGTGATCGTTCGCGGCATCCCGGATCTGATCCTCGCGATCATCGTCATCGTCGTCACCGGCCTCGGTGCCACCGCGGGCGCGATCGCCTTGTCCGTCGGCGCAATCGGGTTGCTCAGCAAGCTGATCGCCGACTCGGTCGAAGAGACCGACATCCGTGTGCAGCAGGCGGTGGTCGCCGGTGGCGCGACACGGATGCAGGTGCTCATCGCCGCGACTGTCCGGCAGTCGGGGCCTGCGATCATCGCGCACCTCTTCTATCAGCTCGACACCAACATCCGTGCCGCAACACTTCTCGGTGTCGTCGGTGCAGGTGGACTGGGCTTCTACCTGATGAACGCGGCCCGCGTCATGCAGTTCGACGTGGTCACCATGATCGTGCTGATGATCTTCGCGGTGGTCCTGATCGTGGAGGGCCTCGCCATCTGGGTCCGCAAGGTCGTGTCCTGATTCCCCGCTATTCCCGACAACTGGAGAAAACGCATGACTCTCACCGACTCCGACCGCACCGCCGCCGGCCGCATGCTCACCGCCGCGTCCGACGCCGCCCTCACCGCATACCGCGACGCCGTCGCGAAGTATTCGAGGGAGAAACTGAAGTCCATTGCAATGGACGGCGCCGACGGAACACCGACGATGTTCATCGACGTCCTCGTCGAAGACGCCATCATCTCCGCGGCGACGGCAGCGGGCGCGAACGTGCTGTCGGAGGAACGGGGGTGGATCGACGTCGGCTCGGCCATCACCCTCGTCGTCGATCCCGTCGACGGTTCCGCCAATGCTGCGGCGGGAATTCCGTTGGCGTGCTTCAGCGCAGCTGCGGTGATCGACGGTGAATTCACCGAGGCGACGACGAGCTGGCTGCACACCGGCGAGACCTGGTGGGCGTCGCGCAGCGAATCGGCGTTCCAGACGAGCGGATGCACGTCGTTGGCGTCGGCCGCGGTCTCGATGCTCCGTCCGCACGAACGCAACCGCGATGCCTGGTGGCGTGTCGCGGAGACTGCCACCCGCATTCGCATTCTCAGCTGCAGCACCCTCGAGTCGGTGTTCGTCGCGACCGGGTCGACCGATGCCTTCGTCGACGCGGGCAGCGACACCCACCGCCTGATGGACATCGCCGCGGCGGTCGTTCAGGTCGAGGCGTCCGGCGGTGCGGTGATCGACGCGTACGACCGCCCCATCGAGTTCGGTACGGATCTGACCAAGCGTTGGAGCGGAATCGTCGCGGCTACAACGGATCTCGCGGACGGACTGCGTGCCGCCATCCAGGGGTAGTCGTCAGAATTTCTTTGCACGCAGGCGCAGCGCGTTCCCGATGACGCTGACCGACGACAGGGCCATCGCAGCGGCCGCGACGATGGGCGAGAGCAGGATGCCGAACGCCGGGTAGAGAACCCCGGCCGCGAGCGGAATGCCGGCCGCGTTGTATGCGAACGCGAACACGAGGTTCTGGCGGATGTTGCTCATCGTCGCCTCCGACAATGCGCGTGCCCGCGCGATGCCGGTGAGATCGCCGTGGAGCAGGGTGATTCCGGCGCTCTCGATCGCGACGTCGGTGCCGGTGCCCATCGCGATGCCGACGTCGGCCGCGGCGAGGGCGGGTGCGTCGTTGACGCCGTCGCCGGCCATCGCGACCACCCGGCCTTCGTCGCGGAGTCGCTGTACCACGTCGCTCTTCCCGTCGGGCAGGACTTCGGCTTCGACGCGGTCGATGCCGAGCGTGCGACCCACTGCTTCGGCAGTGGTGCGGTTGTCACCGGTGAGCATGACGACGGTGATGCCGTCGGCGCGCAGTTCCTCGAGCGCTGTCGCGGTGGTGTCCTTGATCGGGTCGGCAATGGCCAGCACCCCGGCAACCGTGCCGTCGACACCGACGTAGATCGCGGTGGCGCCGTCACGTCGCAGCTCGTCGGCGCGCTCGCGCAACGACTCCGTGTCGACACCCTCGTCCAGCAGGTACGACGCATTGCCGATGGTCACGCGCCGACCCTCGACCACGCCGACCACACCGCGACCGACGGGCGAATCGAAGTCGGCGACCTCGGGGATGGTGATGCCTGCGTGTTCGGCGGCGTCGACGATCGCGATCGCGAGGGGATGCTCGGAGCCGCGTTCGACGCCCGCGGCCAACCGCAGGACGTCATCGTCGGTGTGGCCGTCGGCGGCGACGATCTCGGTGACCGTGGGCCTGCCTTCGGTGAGGGTGCCGGTCTTGTCGACGACCAGGGTGTCGACCTTCTCCATGCGTTCGAGCGCTTCGGCGTTCTTGATGAGCACGCCGAGCCCGGCGCCGCGTCCGACACCGACCATGATCGACATCGGAGTGGCGAGCCCGAGAGCGCAGGGGCACGCGATGATCAGCACCGACACGGCAACCACCAGCGCGTAGGTGAGCGACGGCGACGGGCCGACGAGCGCCCACACGATGAACGCGACCACCGCGATCGCGATCACGGCGGGAACGAACCACGCTGCGACGACGTCGGCGAGCCGCTGGATCGGTGCGCGCGTGCGCTGCGCCTCGGCGACCATCGCGACGATCCGCGAAAGCACCGTGTCGCTGCCGACCTGCTCGGCGCGGAGGACGAGGCTGCCGGTGCCGTTGACCGTGCCACCGATGACGTTGTCGCCGGTCTGCTTGGTGATCGGCATGGATTCGCCCGTCACCAGTGCTTCGTCGACGGACGAGCGCCCGTCGACGACGACACCGTCGACCGGGACCTTCTCACCGGGCCGCACCCGCAGGCGATCTCCGATGTGGACGTGTTCGAGGGGGATGTCGTGTTCGGAGCCGTCGTCGTCGATCCGTCGGCCGGTCTTCGGCGTGAGATCGAGCAACGACTTGATTGCGCCGGACGTCTGCTCACGCGCACGCAGTTCGAGAACCTGGCCGAGCAGGACCAGCGTCGTGATCACCGCGGCGGCCTCGAAGTACACCGCGACGGAGCCGTCCATCTGACGGAACTCGCCGGGGAAGATACCGGGCACGAGTGTCGCGACGACGCTGTACAGCCAGGCCACGCCGGTGCCCATCGCGATGAGCGTGAACATGTTGAGCGAACGCGCGCGGATCGAATTCCAGCCGCGGACGAAGAAGGGCCATCCTGCCCACAGCACGACCGGGGTGGCAAGGACGAACTGGATCCACGTCGACACCTTGGGCGGCACGACGTCGTGGAGCGCGGGGAACAGATGTGCGCCCATCTCGAGGACGAACACCGGCAGGGAGAGCGCAAGCGCGACCCAGAACCGTTTCGTCATGTCGGCGAGCTCGGGGCTCGGGCCGGTCTCGGCCGTCACGACCAGGGGTTCGAGGGCCATGCCGCAGACCGGGCATGAGCCCGGCCCCTGCTGCCGGACCTCCGGGTGCATCGGGCAGGTGTATTCCGCCGCATCGTCGGTGGCGAGGGCGCCACGGGGTTCGGTGTGGTGATGCTCCGCGTGGTTGTGCTCCGTGTGATGGTGCTCGTCCATGGCTTCCAAGCTATACCCCTTGGGGGTATATGTCACGGAAGGGTTCGTCGGGTATTCGGAGAGTTCTCCGCGGTAGTGATGCACGCTGTGTGGGGATCGTGGTGCGGTGCCGACCCCGACATCACTACGGTGTACTCCTTGGGGGACGAACGAAAGGACGCAACTGTGGACGAGTCTGCTGTCTCTCCGACAGCCCCGGACCCGGCGGGTGTGTTCGCCGATCTGGCAAAGATGTTGTACGGCGGGTCGGAAGCGTCGGACATCTACTCGGCGATCTGCGTTGCAGCGACCGTACTGGTGCCAGGCTGCGACCGGGCCAGCGTGATGCTGCGCCGCGGCGACAAGTACTCCACCGTGGCCGCAACGGACGACGTCGCTCAGCGCATCGACGAGTTCGAGCGCCGATTGGGGCAAGGACCGTGCGTGGACGCAATCGCCGATGCGCGGCCGCAGATCGATAAGGACCTCCGGGGACCCTCGACGTGGCCCGAGCTGGCCCGGGCAATTGTCGAGACCACCCCGGTGCGCGGTGTGATGGGTTTCCGTCTGCTGATCGACGAGCGCAAGGCCGGCGCGCTGAACCTGTTCAGCGACACACCAGGTGCATTCGATGCCGCGGCGGCCGGTGCCGCCAGTGTGCTGGCCTCGTTCACCTCGGTCACCATCACCGCGATCAGCAGGGGCGACGACGTCGAATCCCTGCGTAACGGATTGGCCAGCAACCGCGAAATCGGCCAGGCGATCGGACTGCTGATGGCAATGGAGAACATCTCATCTGATGAGGCGTTCGACGTGCTGCGTCGTACCTCTCAGGAGGTCAACCTCAAGATTGCAGATCTGGCCCGCGCTCTCGTCAGTAGTCACGCTTCCGGGAAGACCGAGTAGGTCTCGACGACCGACCCGGGTCAGGCCGTGCTGCTCTCGTTACCTTCGTCGCGCTGACGCTGTTCTTGTGCCGCCCGCCGCTGTTGTTCGACACGCGCGCGGAAGCGGCGTTGGAAGTCCTCGTCGTTCTCGGGATCCACGACGGGACGGGTGGGTCGCGGGTGCTGGGGAGCAGACTTCGACGCCAGCATCTCCGCCACGCCCTGGGGCCGGCCGAGCACCAGCCAGAGCACCGACCCGAACATCGGCAGGAGGAGCACGATCATCAGCCACAACAATTTGGGTAGGTGCCGGACCCGATCCTCGTCGGAACAGATCACATCGACGAGGCAGCCCAACCACAGCAGTGTCACGATCAATCCGAGGTATGGCACCCCCGCAAGCTAGCAGGCGTGGTGTAGGGCTCGTAGGCCTGGTGGTCGACGATCGCGGTGCGTACGGGTGGGTGACCGAACGTGTACGACACGGGGCCTTCATTGCAGTCGGTACCCGAAATGATGGTTGGTGTAACGAAATATGCTGCACGAACCATTATTTCGTGCGTCTACGTCGTACTACCGGCGCGATCCGCTCTTGCCGCGCCGATTGTGAACGCGATGGCGAGAACAGCAGACGCGATCGCTTGGTAGCCGAACCACAGCGCACCGCCGGATGACATCACCGCGACCACGATCACGGTGACGACAATCCAGCCGCTGTCGTAGCCGATGAGGTACTTGGTATGCGACGGGACGGCGCTGCGGAGGGCGAAGGTGATCTCCGCAGCGCCGCTCAGGAGCAGTAGGCCCGCGGTGGCGAAAATCAGCCAGGCGTCCACATCCAGTGCAGTGCTGATCGACGCCACCGCTGCGGAGTAGACGACGGCAAGGATCACCTTGAAAAGTCCGTCACCGAGGAATCCGATACGCAGCCACCGTGTCGTATCTATTGTTGCGACGCTCATGTTGCCAACTCCTACGCGAGTGGGGCGAGGCCATACGCGCGCCCGCCGGTGTTCGGGTTCTGCACGACCTCCAGTAGCGCACCGGCCAGATCTGCTCGGTGCACGCTGGAGATCGAATTCGCCTCGGGTATCAGGCGATGGCCGCGGGCCGGTTTGTCGACGAGATAGCCGGGACGCAGGATCGTCCAATCGCATGACGAACCTGCCGAGCGCAACACCTCTTCCATTGCTGCGAGGTCCGAGTAGATGTTCGGACCCTTCCGGCGGACCAGCGGACGGATCGTGTGGCGGAACCACCACGGTTCACCGGCGCCGGACCGCAATACGGGAGACGCAGACACAGCGACGATCCGATGGACGCCTTGCCGCTGCATCGCGGCCAGCAGATTCCCGGTGCCCGAGGTGCACACCGGCTCGGTGTCGTCGTACGACCTCTTTCCGAGTGTCGAGATGACGGCGTCGGTGTCGTGGGGGAGTGTGAGTTCTCGATCGGTGACGACCTGGGTTTCGAGTAGTTGCACGCCGGTCGGTGCGTCGAAGCTGCTTCCTGGCCGCACCAGAGCGGTGATCCTGTGCCCGACTGCCGTGGCCCGTTCGATGAGCAGCCGGCCTGTTGCGCCAGAGGCCCCGGCGATGACGAGATGCAAGTGAAGTCCTCCCGTGAGGAGCTAGTACAACTTGACTACTGCCCTTCGAGGGTAGAGCATCCTGGCGGCTAGTCAAGGTGTACTAGAGTCGTGGGAGCACACCTCGGACGGAAGGCCCAAGTGACTGCCACCAGACTTCTCCTCCTCGGAGCAGTTCGTGGGCGCACCACCGCGCACGGATACCAAGTGATGCGCGACCTCGAGAGCTGGAGCGTCGACCTGTGGGGCAGTCTCAAGCAGGGCTCGGTCTACCACGGTCTCAAGCGTCTCCGAGACCAGGGGCTTCTGCGGGAAGTGGCATCCGAATCTCCCGCTGCCGGCCCGGCTCGGACCGCCTACTCGATCACCGAGGAAGGCGAGAAGGAGTTCCGCGCGCTCCTCGAGGATGCGCTCGGTTCGGGGGAGGATCCCGCAGAGATCATCGCGGGCATCGGACTCATGACCGTGCTGCCGCGCGAGCGTGTGCTCAACCTGCTCCGCCTGCGACTCGACGCGTTGACGGTCAAGCGTCAGCGTGTCGTCGGCGAGTACGAGCGCAACCCCGACGCGGATTGGCAGCATCACATCGAGGCCATCCGGTATTGGGCCAAGGCCGCTGACAGTTCCATCGAGTGGACGCAAGAACTGGTCGAACGTCTCGAGCAGGGCGAATACACGATGGCAGGCGAGGAACCCACTTCGTGATCTTTTCATCGGATCGCGCCGCAGAACAGCGCGAGGCGATCCAGGCTTGAGAAATCAGAACCGAATGTGCCTTGACCGGTGGTGAGGTCGGGTGTTGTGTCGAAGAATGCAATTCACCGCGCCGGCCGAACAGTACGACCGTTTCATGGGACGTTACGTGCCGTCGCTGGCGGCCGCGCTCATCGATGCCGCCGAGGTGACATCCGGTCAGAGAGTTTGCGACGTCGGGTGCGGGCCGGGCGGCCTCACCCGCGAGCTGGTGACGCGGGTCGGAGCCTCGAATGTCGCGGCGATCGATCCGGCGCCACAGTTCGCGGCAGCATGTCGTGAACGCAATCCAGGTGCCGATGTTCGTGAAGGCATTGCCGAAAAATTGCCCTGGGCAGCAGGCGAATTCGACTCGACACTCTCGTCGCTCGTGATCGGTTTCATGCGTGACCCCGACCGGGGAGTGCGGGAGATGGCCCGGGTCACTCGTCCGGGTGGTGCCGTCGCTGCCTGCATGTGGGACGTCGCCACCGGTGGTATGACGATGCTCCGGTTGTTCTGGTCTGCGGCGCGGCAGGTGGATCCCGGTGTGAAGGGTGAATCCGCGATGGCAGGCACCGCCGAAGGCGATATCGCCGAGCGGTTCCGTCGTTCAGGCCTGGTCGACGTGGTCGAGGGGGAACTCACGGCTCGCGCGGACTACAGCAGCTTCGACGACTTCTGGACGCCGTTCACGTACGCGGTCGGGCCCGCGGGTCAGTACCTGCAGTCCTTGTCGCCTGCGCAGCGGGAAAGTATGCGTGAGGCCTGCCGGTCGGCACTTCCGGCCGCTGGACCGTTCTCGCTCGACGCACGGGCCTGGTACGCGCGCGGTACGGTCCCCGCTGCGCAGGCGCGCACGTGATCATCCGACCGCTCCCGCGATGAGTTCGCGACCGTTCGAAGTCACGATAGTGACAGGCGAACGCTGAAGGAGAATTCGACGGTCGCCAACTATGCGGCGGTAGTCCTCGCGCACACGTGTGCCGGAACGGGGCCGCCGGCGACCATGGTGAACGGGGTCGCGAGAGGGAAGTCGTCGGAAAGCGATTCGATGCAGACAGAGCGGACGATGCCGGCGAGGGCCAGCGTGGCTTCGAGTATGGCGAAATGATCGCCGATGCAGGTGCGTGGGCCACCACCGAAGGGCAGGTACTGCCACCGGCTGCCGATCGTCGACCGCTCCCGATCGAACCGGTCCGGGTCGAACCGTTCAGGGCGGTCCCAGAGCGCGGGATCGTGGTGGAGCGCGTAGATTCCGACGACCGCGTTGGTGCCCGCCGGGATTCGGTAGCCATCGACCTCGACATCCCGCATGGCCATGCGCGCGACCGTCGCTGCCGGCGGACATACCCGCAGCGCCTCATGGATCACTTGGACGGTGTACGGCAGTTGTGCAAGGTCGGACGCGTGCAAGCGACGATCGCCGACCGCGGCGGCCTCCGATGCCACACGGTCCTGGACCTCGTGGTCGTGGCCGAGGGCCCACAGACTGTAGGCGAGAGTGGTCGCGGTGGTGTCGTGACCCGCGAAGAGGAATGCGAACAGCTCCTGGCGGATCGTCCGGTCGGTGAACTGTTGACCTGTCGCCGGGTCGGTGAGTTCGAAGAAGAGCCGGATCAGTTCCGCATCACCTCCGGCGTCGGTGCGCGCGACCGTCATGGCATCGTCGATCGCGTCGGTGACGACTGCCATTGCCGTACGGAAGCGGTGGCGGGCAGGTGTAGGCATCCAGGTCGGGGCACGCACAGGTTGCAGCGAGCGACGCGTGATGAACTGGACCGATCGAGTCAGCGGCGGGCCGAGAGCGTCGGCGTGGTCGCTGAGGTCGAGCCCGAACAGAGAATGTCCGAGTACCCGCAGGGTGAGCCGCCGGGTTTCCCGGCCGAGATCGGTCGCACCCGATGCGGCCCATTCGGCAGCCATGGACTGGGCGATGTCGGCCATGCGATCGGCGTACACGGCCACGTGCTTCTTGGTGAACAACGGCTGCAACGCACGTCGCTGGTCGAGCCACGGTTCGTGGGGGAGGTTGAACAGGTTGTCACCGGCCCATGTGCGCGTCTGAACGTGGACGATCATCTCTTTGTCGAACGCGCCGTCGGCGCCCGCGAGAACGTCGTGGGCACCTTGCGGCGAGGTGATGATCGCGAGGGTCGGAGCTACACGCTTCGGGCCGAGGTGCACGATGGCGACCGGTCCGCAGGCGTCACGGATCTCTTCGGGGCCGGTGTGGAGTCTGCGTACAGTCCGGATGCGTTTGATCAGCGACATCGGCACATCGGGCGCGATGGGGAAGTTCTGGGCCTGTTCGCTGGTCCTGGCCATTTTCTCAGTGTGGACCCATTTCGGTGGGTGCACCAGACCAGGGCACTCACCGGAACGGCAAGCGCTTCTCACGCGTGTCGTCGGAGCAAGCTGGACTCAAAGGTGACAACGTGAACCTTCCCGAAACAAGATGAGCGCTGGGCGCAGTCTGCTGGCATTGTCGGGGTGCCGGACGCTGCGCAGCTGGCCACAATTGAATACGAAGGTGAACCGTCAGGTTCATGTGGAGAGGAAGTCATGCCCGCTCAGATTGCCACCGCCGCACCCGTCACTCACGCAGCTCTGCTGGGGTTGGGGGCGTACCGACCTCGGCGCGTCGTGCCGAATTCCGAGATCGTCGACCAGATCGATTCGTCCGACGAGTGGATCAAGACAAGGTCGGGTATCTCTTCGCGGCGCTTCGCCGACGACGACGAAACGATCATCTCGATGAGTGTCGCCGCCTCTCGCGACGCGCTCGCCGCGGCCGGTCTGGAGGCCGATCAGATCGATGCGGTCGTGCTCGCCACGTCGTCGCAGATGGTGCTGGGACCGTCCGCGGGTGCTGTGGTGGCCACGGAGCTGGGTATGAAGGACACCGCCGCCTACGACGTATCGGCAGGCTGCGCGGGCTTCTGCTACGCCCTGGGCAATGCCGCGGCACTCGTTCGTGCGGGACAGGCCAGGAACGTATTGGTCATCGGAGTGGAACGGTTGTCCGATCTGCTCGACCCGGCCGACCGGACCTGCGCCTTCATCTTCGCGGACGGCGCAGGCGCGGCCGTGGTCGGTCCGTCCGAGTCCGAGGGGATCGGTCCGGTCGCCTGGGGTTCGGACGGAAGCCAGACCGACGCCATCAAGCAGGACAAAGACTTCATGACGTACTTCGACGAGGTCGAGGAAGCGGTACCGAGCGGTGTCCCCCCGGTGCGGCCGTACATCCGGATGAACGGGTCGGCGGTGTTCCGCTGGGTGGTGAGTTTCCTGGGGAAAGCATGTGCCGACGCGCTGGAGAAGGCCGGCGTACAGGCCGCAGACCTCGACGCCTTCGTCCCGCATCAGGCCAACAGCCGCATCACCGACGCGCTCATCAAGGGGCTGCACCTTCCCGAGAACGTCGCGATCGCGCGTGACATCGGAGAGACCGGCAACACCAGCGCCGCGTCGATCCCGATGGCCATGGAGCAGCTTCTCCGGTCCGGTGAATCCAAGCCGGGAGACACCGCGTTACTGGTCGGCTTCGGCGCGGGGCTCGCCTACGCCGGACAGGTCGTGCAGTTGCCCCCGATCGTCTAGTTCGCGGTCGCTTTCGGGGGTGAGCAGTAGTGCCACGATCGGCACCGCAATCACTACGATGCCGGTCACGAACGCCGGGAACAACAGCGACAGCGCCGTCATGCCCTCGGGTTCCGGCGCGTCGAGGTCGACGAGTGCACGCATCCCGACCATCCCGGTGTAATGCAACGCCACCACGCCGCTGGCCAGAAGCAGTACCGACGCCACCCGCACGTGGAGTTTCCCGGGAACGTCGGACAGCCACATCGCGGCCACTGACCCGGCGATGCCGGTTGCTGCAGACACGGCCACCATCTTCGGGTCGTGTTCGATGGTGCCCCGGATCTTGACCGCGGCCATGCCGGTGTAGTGCATGAGGACAATGGACGTCCCCATCACCGTCCCGCCGACGGTCAGCGATACAGGGCGAGGGAGTCGTCCGGCGGCGGAGAGGCGAACGTCCGAGATCAGCAGCCCGAACAGTGTCGCTCCGACGGCAAGCACCACAGAGAAGAGGGTGGCGGCGAGGTCGTAGCGGACGGCAGAGGTCGGCACGGAGAAACCCGACATGCCGATGAAGTGCATGAGCCAGATGCCTACTCCGCCGATCGACAGGGCTGCCATCACGAGCCAGCGCGCACCGGCAGCGGGCGTCAGACATTTCCGGGACTGCTGGACACAGGACAATCCGACGTAGCAACCGACCGCGGCGGTGACGAATGCCAGGTACGGCACCCACAACCCCATGGCGAAGTGGTGTTCGTGCGGCATGAGATCCCCCGTGTCCAGCTACTGCACCAGCGGCCCGACCATATCCCAGATGTCGGACTTGTCGAGTCTTCCCGCGCTCTCCCTGGTCATCCGCGCGCCCCATTGCTGGTGTGGGAAGTCGGCGGCCGCGCGGGCAAGGTCGACCATCCCGCTGGACTGAAACATTGTGGTTGCCGCCACATCCGCTTCCTAATCTCGGGGTCATCCGAGGAAGGGAACGGCCAGAATGCAGTCGCTCGATTGCCACACCTGTGGCACCCGCGTGCTCGTCGCGAAGTACAGCCCCGCGCATACGAGTATCCAGTGGTGCGGATCGGCCTCCGATGTATGTCGAGAGTTCGCCGCTGCCCGTGAGATCGATCCCCACGCGTATCTTCTGCGCTGCTCGGCGCTCGACTGCACGGTCGACGCGGCGGTCGCCGAGGGGGAGATTCTCCAGACCACGCGGGTCGAGCCACCCGTGAGGCCCCTCCCGTCCCAGGAATCTCCGGCTTCCGAGGAAGCCGTCACCGCCCCGCGGTGACCGCCGTTTTCAGCCACTTCAGCTCTGGAGGACTCCATGACAGTCGAACAGGATCGTATCGAGATCCGCACAATCGAAGCCGGCAACAATCCCACTCGGTTTGCTCGCGGGTGGCACTGCATCGGCCTTGCCGAGTCGTTTCGTGACGGGAAGCCACATCAGGTCGAGGTCTTCGGAACCGACCTCGTGGTCTTCTCCGACACGAAGGGCGAGCTCCACGTCCTCGACGCCTTCTGCAGGCACATGGGCGGCAACCTCGCCCGCGGCGAGATCAAGGGCGACACCATCGCGTGCCCGTTCCACGACTGGCGCTGGAACGGGCAGGGGCGCTGCGAGGAGATTCCTTACGCTCGTCGCACCCCGAAGCTCGCACGCACGAAGTCGTGGATCACGATGGAGCGCAACGGAGTTCTCTTCGTGTGGCACTGTCCCCAGGGCACGACTCCGCCGGAGGACGTGACCATCCCGGAGATCGAGGGATACGAGGACGGCGAGTGGAGCGAGTGGACGTGGACGACCATTCACGTCGAGGGGTCGCATTGCCGAGAGATCGTCGACAATGTGGTCGACATGGCGCACTTCTTCTACGTGCATTTCCAGATGCCCGAGTTCTTCAAGAACGTGTTCGAGGGGCATGTGGCGGGTCAGCACATGCGCTCGTATGGCCGTGACGACGTCAAGACCGGCGTGCAGATGGACCTCCCCGAGGCG
This sequence comes from Rhodococcus sp. NPDC060086, assembly GCF_042730275.1. Classification (NCBI taxonomy): domain Bacteria; kingdom Bacillati; phylum Actinomycetota; class Actinomycetes; order Mycobacteriales; family Nocardiaceae; genus Rhodococcus; species Rhodococcus sp. NPDC060086. The sequence goes on along the minus strand of NZ_JBHWWZ010000021.1, from coordinate 45,947 downwards.
CAGACGATTTCGGATGCCTTCTACTACGGTCCGTCCTTCATGCTCGATACGATCTACACCGTGTCGGAAGGCGCGACGATCGAGTCCAAGCTCATCAACTGCCATTACCCGGTCACGTCGAACTCGTTCGTGCTCCAGTTCGGCACGATCGTCAAGAAGGTCGAAGGCATGTCCGACGAGCAGGCCGCTGACATGGCGACCTTGTTCACTGATGGTCTCGAGGAGCAGTTCAAGCAGGACATCGCGATCTGGGAGCACAAGTCGCGTATCGAGAATCCGCTCCTCACGGAGGAGGACGGCCCGGTGTATCAGCTGCGTCGCTGGTACAGCCAGTTCTATGTCGACGTGGAAGAGGTCACGCCCGACATGACGCAGCGCTTCGAGTTCGAGGTCGACACCAGCCGCGCCCTCGAATCATGGCAGAAGGAGATCGACGAGAACCTCGCCTCGAAGGAGTGACGATCATGCCTGTCCTGCCCGGAAACCGTGCGGGACAGGCTCACTCGTCGCGCCGACGCATCCCTTCGACGAAGACGGCAATGATCGTGTGCGCGAGCTCGGCCATGGAGTCGCCGGGCTCCGGATGGTGCCAGCGCGTTGCGTGCCACAGGACGTCGTAGAGCAGTTCACGGAAGATCTCGGAGTCGATATCGGTGCGCAAGGTGCCGTCGGCGATACCGTCGGCGATGGTGCTGCGCCACGCCGCTTCCATCTCGTCGGCGGTCGTGGCCATGTCGGCTGCCACGACGCGTTCGCGCATGTACTCGCCTTCGCGTCGCCAGATCGATGTGGCCCCGTGGTACTGCACATTGGAGTCCAGCGCGATCTCGGCCAGAGCTTCGAGTCGTTCGAGGGGCGACAATGGCAGCGTCATCACCTCGCGGCAGCGACCCGAGATGTCGTCGATGTACTCGCGGATGAGCTCCGTGACGATGGCTTCCTTCGACGGAAAGTAGTGGTACAGCGCCCCGGAATGGACGCCTACCGACTTCGCGATGTCGCGAATCGTCGTGGCGTTGATTCCTTTACGAGCAAAGATCTCGGCAGACCGATCGAGGATCTGCCTCCGGCGTTGCTGCGGGTCCATGGCAACCTTTCTGCTGAGCGGGGCACCGATACGGCCGGTGCATAGTGTGCCATAACCATTGATCGATTGATCAATGGAATTTCTCGAGTTCAGGAGTTGTGTGTGACCACGTTCCAAGCCGCCCCGGCCGTGCTGGCGGGCGAGACCGCGATTGTGACCGGTGCGGGTCAGGGTATCGGCAGGGGTATTGCGCTGGCGCTTGCGGCGGCCGGTGCGCAGGTCGCGGTGGTGGGCCGTACCTCGTCGACGATCGCAGCGGTCGCCGACGAGATCGTCGACCGGGGAGGCAGGGCCGAGGCCTTCGTCTGCGACGTGACGGACGGAATTGCTGTCGAGGGTCTCGTCTCGGCGGTGGTCGAGGAGTTCGGCGCGCTCACGGTGCTGGTGAACAACGCGATGAGTCCGGCGCACGGGCTTCTCCTGGAGGTCGACGAACAGGCGTACCGCGGGGCGATGGAATCGGGACCGACGGCAACGTGGCGGATGATGAGGGCCTCCCATCCGCACCTGCGCGGAGGCGGACGGATCGTCAATCTGGGTTCCGCGGCCGGGATTCGGTGGGATCCGTCGGGAACCGGGGCGTACGCCGCAGCGAAGGAAGCGGTGCGGGTGCTGACGCGTACCGCCGCGTGTGAATGGGCGAACGACGATATTCGCGTCAATGCGATTCTGCCGCTCGCGAATTCCGACACCATGGAAGAGTGGTTCCGGGTCGAACCGGACGCCGCTGCGGGATACCTCGCGACCGTGCCGCTGGGCAGGCTGGGGGATCCCGAAACCGACATCGGTCCGGCGGTGGTGTTCCTGTGCAGCGCCGCATCGCGGTATGTCACCGGGCATACGCTGGCCGTCGACGGAGGTCAGGCGCTGGTGCGCTGAAATCCTTTGCCTGCCCGGTCCTGGTGAGACAGGGAACGCCACACCGCGCGTGCTGCGATCCGGACCGGGGTGGCGAGGGAGACGACGTCCACGGTGTCGACGGCCCCGGTGACCGACAATGCGCCGACGCACGTGCGCCCGTCTCCGATCGGTGCGGCGACGCACGCGACACCTCGCATGGTTTCCTCGCGTTCCTGCGCGATGTGCCGTTCGCGGATCTGGGCGATCTCGCCGCGCAGCCGCGTGGAGTCGGTGCCGGGCTGTACGGGCAGTCGAACGGGGCCCGATGTGTCGAGTCTCGTGTGCGCGATCAATGCTTTGCCCAGGGCTGTGCGGTATGCGGGTTGGCGGCCGCCGACGCGTGAGGGGAGCGGAACCGATTCGCATCCCACCTTGTCGAGGTACCGCACATCGTGCCCGTCGAGCACGGCCAAGTGCGCGATCAGCCCTGTGGCCGAGTGAAGTTCGTGCAGGACGGTATGCGCGGCTCGGTGGAGTTCGTCGTGGTGTTGTGCGAGGGCGCCCCACTCGAACATGCTGCGCCCCAGTGCGTAGGTGCGACCCTCGCGACGAACCCAGCCCGCGTCGATGAGCTGGGTGAGGAGCCGGTGGACCGACGACCGCGGTACGCCGGTGCGCTCCGACAGTTCGGACAGGGTGAGACGCCCGCCGTCGTGAAATTCGTCGAGCAGGCCTGCGACGCGGCCGATGACTGCCGCGGGAGAGTCGAGCTCAGGCTTCACCGAATCCTCCGTTGATCAACCGATCAATCAATACGGCAGAACTGTAGCAGTCCGTTCTCCATGAGGGGAAGCACTCTTACGGAATTTCAGTGCGCCGCGCGGGTTGCCACGGTGTCTGCAGCAGCACGCACCCGCCGACTCAGATCGTCCGGAACATGCTCGCGCGGACCGGCCACCGACAGTGCCGCGATCTCGCCATGGCCGGCATCGAATGCGGCTGCGATGCAACATATACGGTCGCCGACGCAGGTGGCTGCCTCGTCGGCCGCATCGCGGAAGGCGAGCATGGCCGCGCCTTCGACCGTCCCGCGCGCGGGGCGCCGCTCGCCCGCGCGGGTGCGCAGATCGGCGGACCAGCGGCCGCCGATCTTTTCGAGGTAGAGCAGGCTTTCGCCCTCGAGGACGGCGAGGTGCACGACGAGTCCGGTGTCGCGCCGGAGGTCGTACAGGGTGGGGAGCGAGACTTGATGGACGCGATCGTGCGTGCGCGCGAGTGCGCCGAGTTCGAGCAGTTTGGGGCCGAGGTGGTATGTCGTTCCGTCGCGGTGGACCAGGCCCACTTGCACCAGTTGGAGCAGCATCCGATGTGTCGACGAGCGGGGAAAACCCGTACGCCGTGCCAGTTCTGTGAGGGTGAGGCCTTCGGTGTCGCGGAAAGGCTGGAGCAGTGCGGTGACGCGGCCCATGACGGTGTTCGGGCTTTCGAAGGTGGCGGTCATGGAGATCTCCTCCGGGGCTGTTCGGGGGGAATTGATCGATTGATCAATAGAAAGACTCCGACGAATCTAGCGCTGTGGGAGGAGAATTGAAAGAGGTGAAAGAAAATTCGCAAGCGAAACGGGCAGGTACCACACCGTCGAGATGGTGTACCTGCCCGTTTCTGCCGCGGACGCGCCGAGGAATCAGCCCGCCGGAATGAACGCCTTCAACGGCTCCGACCCGGTCTGGTCGTGGCCCCAGTAGGCGTCGGCGGTGATCTCCTCCGACGTGTAGTGCCGTTCGTCGACGAGCATGCCCTCGGTACCGAACTCGAGATCCCAGCCGCCCGGTGCGCGGACGTAGAACGAGATCATCTTGTCGTTGGTATGCCGGCCCAACGTCGACGAAATCGAGAAGTCCATGCGATTGACACGATCGAGCGCCTGACCCACCGCATCGAGGGTGTCGACCTCGGTCATCAGGTGCACCAGGCCGGGCTCCTCCGTCGGCGGCGCCGGACACAGCGCGAGGGCGTGGTGCCGCTCGTTGATACCGAGGAACCGCACCCGGTTCACGCCCTCCGCGTCGAGCCGGATCGAGCCGCGCGGCAGGAAACCCAGCACCTGCGTGTAGAACTCGTACGTCTCGTCGAAGTTCGTGGCGGGCAGCACCACGTGGCCGAGGCCCAGCCCGCCCGTGACCCAGCGACCGGCGAACGGTGTCACGACGGGGCTGTGGTCGAGCACCGGGCCGTAGAACACCTCGAGCCGGGTCCCCGCGGGGTCCTCGAATGCGAGGGCGCCCTCCGCATCGAGGTAGGTCGCGTCCTTCCGCGACAACACCTCCACGGCGCGGCCGGACTTCTCGACGGTTTCCCGCACCCGCTGGAGTGCGAACTCGTCGCGCACCTCCCAGCCGACGGCGAGAGCCTTGTCGGAATCGCCGGGCAGCACCGCCAGACGGGCGCGGCGTTCGTCGACCCGCGCGTAGAGCGCGTCGGGCTCGGGGCCGGAACCGACCGCCATGCCCAGCCCGTCGATGAGCAGTTCGCGCCACCGCGGCATGTCCTGGGTCTGAATGCGGAGGTAGCCGAGGCCTCTCAGTTCGGTCATAGTCAACTCTCTCGAAAGTGTAGGGAGATCAGATCATTGCGCGGTATGCGCCCTGAGGGTCGCCGCCGAGCTGGGTGAGGGCGGCAGAGTGATAGATCATGCCGGGCACGTGGATGGCGTGGGTGAGGCCGACGTGCGCGTCGCGCCAGAAACGCTGCATCGGCGTCTTGCGGTGCACGGCCGCACCGCCGGCGCGGGCGAAGATCTCGTCCATCGCGCGCACGGCACGCCACGCCGAGGAGATCTGGGTGCGGCGGCCGATGGCACGCTCCTCGAAGCTGATCTCCTCGCCGCGATCCGTCTTGTCCCAGAACCGGTCGACGGTCTCGAGCAGCGTGATCCGAGCAGACTCGATCTCCGACGCGGCCTCACTGATCGCGTAGAGCACGTACGGATCTTCCTTGATCGGGACACCCGTGACCTGCACGCGTTCCTTCTGCGCTGCGATGTAGCAGGCCAGAGCGCCTTCGGTCATGCCGATCAGCGACGACGTGATACCCAGCGGGAAGATGTACGAGAACGGGAACTTGTACAGCGTCTCGTCGCGTCCGGCGTGCCGCCAGCCGTTGCCGCTGAGCACGATGTCGGCGTCGATCGTGCGGTACTCGGGGATGAACGCATCCTTGACGATCAGGTCCTTCGAGCCGGTGCCGCGCAGGCCGATGACGTCCCAGCTGTCGGGGTCGATGTCGTAGTCCGTGCGCGGGAGCAGCACGTGCAGCACCTTGTCGGTACGGTTGCCATCCTTGTCGCCGACGGCCGCGCCGATCATGATCCAGCCGCAGTGGTCGGTGCCCGACGAGAAAGCCCAGCGACCGTTGAGCACGTAACCACCGTCGACCGGCACCGCGACACCCATCGGGGCGTACGGCGACGCCATCCACATGTCGGCGTCCTCGCCCCAGATCTCGTCCTGGGCCCGCTTGTCGAAGAACGTCAACTCCCACGGATGGACGCCGACGATGCCCGCGACCCAGCCGGTCGCGCCGTCGAGAGTGCCGATGGCCATCACGGTCTCGGCGAACTCACGCGGGTGCGCTTCCTGGCCGCCGTACTCCTTCGGCTGGAACATGCGGATGACACCGGATTCGCGCAGGCGCTTCGCGGAGGTGTCGGGCAGACGCATGAGCGTGTCGCCCACTGCGCCTTCGGCGCGGATCTCGTCCGCATGCTGCATGATTCTGTCCAACGTGTGGCCCATGGGGAAACCTTCCTGGGATCTCGAAGAGGGGTACTCGAAGAGGTGGCTTACGCATCTGGCCGGATGTGCCGGCTCGAACAGTCCCAGGGAGTGCTGTGTCGCCGCTCCTGTTTTTCCGTTGAACGGGACGCACGCCACACCGCAGGTCGACGGCGGGTAGAACGGGATCCACCTTTCGCATCGCACGGTGCGATGTATCCGCACGGCCAGGACGGAGCGACATGACCGACACTGCAGAACTGGTGGCCTCGCTGCTCGAGCGCGTTCAGCTCCTCGAGGACAAAGCTGCGATCCAGGAAGTGCTGACGGCATACGGCCCCGCCGTGGACGCCGGCGACGCGGACGCCGTCGGTGAACTGTGGGCCGAGGACGCCGTCTACGACATCGACATCAGGGTGATGGAAGGCCGCGACGCGATCACCGAGATGGTCCGCACCCGCCCCCACCAGGACTACGTCAACGAAGGCTGCGGCCACCTCCTCGACCCCGTCCACATCCGGGTGGACGGCGACACCGCGGCCGCCACCTGCCATTCGATGTTGCTGCGTCGCAATCTCGATTCCGATTCCTACCGGGTGTGGCGCGTGACCGCCAACCGCTTCGACCTCGCCCGCATCGACGGAAAGTGGAAGATCAAGCGCCGCACCGCGCGCGTCCTCAACGGCAGTGAGGAATCCCGCGAGCTGCTGGCTCGCGCCTCCCGCTGACGCTCCCGCAACCATCCCGGCTTCCCGCGCGCGCCGGACGTGCCGGACGTGCGCGGGAAGCCGACGGACGCGCGGGAAGGTCGGATCCCGCGCGGACCGGCGTCGAACCGCCTAAATTGATAGGCATGGCGATGTGCATGATCGGAATGGACGATGATGCCACGCTCCGCACCTGGTCCACGGGATCGCTCCGAACTGCTCCGCCGGTGGTTCTGCTACACGGCGGCCCGGGCATCCCCGACTACCTGCAGTCGGTCGCGCAGATGCTCGACGACGTCACCGTCGTCCATCGCTACGACCAGCGTGGTACCGGCAAATCGTGCTGGGACGGCCCGCACACGATCGCACGACACGTCCACGACCTGAAGTGCCTGATCGACGAATGGGGATACGACGAGGTCGTCCTCGTGGGCCATTCCTTCGGGACGGATCTGGCCAGCTACTTCACGCTCGCGCATCCCGATCGCGTTGCTCGCGTCGTCCACCTCGCCGGGCCGTTCACAGGCGACTGGAGGGAGCCGTGCCGGGCGGCGGAGATGTCGCGGCGCACCTACATCCAGCAGTCGAGGTTTGACCAACTCGACGCCATGGAAGTCCGCTCGGATGCGGAGGAGATCGAATTCCTCGCACTGTCCTGGTTCACCGATCACGCCGATCGGAGACGCGCATGGAGGTGGGCGCTCGAGGCCGCCCGGATCCGTCGTCCGATCAACTATCGGATGAACCGCGAGCTGGGGATCGAGAAGAGGTCCGATCCGCTCGAGTCGCATGTCGATGCACTGCGAGAGCTGTTGCCTGCCGGGTCGGTGATCATCGGCGGCGCGGGTGACCCTCGGCCGGCCGACGCGTTGACCAGGTTGGGTGAGCGCCTCGACTGCGCCGTCTCGATCCTGTCCGAGGCGGGACACTTCCCGTGGTTGGAGGCTCCCTCCCGGTTCGGGTCGCTGCTGCGTTCGGCTGTGGCCATCCCGGTATAGACCATTCCCGCGCACATCCCAGCTTCCCGCGCGTGTCCGGACGTGCGCGGGAAGCTGGCGGGCGCGCGGGAAGGTGGAGTCTCGCGCGGACCGCCGCTGAAACTCCGGTGCACGACGTCGAGGGGAGCGCCTCGTATCGTGGAAGTACAGAACTTTCGCGAACAACGACGGACAGGTACACCATGGGAACGTTCAGCAAGCTCATCAAGAGCGGTGTCGCGATCAAGGCCGTTCAGGTCATCAAGCGCGAGGCCTCCAAGCCCGAGAACCAGCGCAAGGCGCAGGAATTGTTCGCAAAGTTGAGCCAGAAACGTAGCGGCCCGCGCTGAGTGATCAGGCCCGGCCGACGGGGAGTTCGACGGTGAAGTGAGCTTCTCGGCCGGGCCCGTCGCTGTATGCCGAGATTCGACCATCATGGGCGGCGACGAGTGCGCCGGCGATGGTCAGGCCGATACCGCTGCCGCCACGGCCGCGCGGTGTCAGACTCCCGGTGTCGACTCGGTGACGGTGTCGATGAGCCCGTAGTCGCGGGCCTGCCCCGCAGTCAGGATGCGTTGGGTGCGCATGTCGGCGGCAACCTCGTCGACCGATCGACCGCAGACGTGGGCGAGGCGTTCGTGCAGCGTCTGCAGATTGCGCTGCTGGCGTTCGGTGTAGGCGGCTGCGTCGGCGGCGTACCCGGTGTAGCGGGTGCGGGGCTCCCGCAGATGGAAGACCGTGTGCGCGCCGGAGGCACGTCGGTCGGCGGCACTCAGGAGCGCGACGGCGGCCCCGACCAGTTCGCCGAGGCAGATGGCGTGGATCTCCACCCCCATGAGGTCGAGGACGTCGAGCAGTGTCAGCGTCACCTCGAGATCGGCGTCGACATCGCACAACCACAGTTGCACCGGATCGTCACCGTCGGCATCGAGGAGGGCCAACGCGCCCGCCGCGGCGTTGGCCGCCTCGTTGTCGATCCGGCCGGTGAGTCTGACGATGCGTCGCTCGAGCAGACGCTCGGTGAGCGGGTCGGGCCCGGTCACCGAGATGTGCACCGGTGCTGCCGGTGCCGCCGGTGGTGGGGCCGGTGGCGGGGGCGGAGAACGATCGGGTTGCCACGGGTTCGGAAACGGTTCTGGTGGGGGAGGGACCGGGGGTGGAGGCCAGATTGTCATGGTGACTCCTCGTGGGTGCGAATCTGCCAGTCGACGGTCCGTCCGACGGCGGCGGCGTATCGCTCGAGCGTGGACAGCCGGGCATCGAGCTCGCCGCGTTCGAGGCGCGCGATGGCGGACTGTGAAGTCCCCATAGCCGCCCCGATATCGGTCTGGGTCAGGCCGCTTTCACGCCGCGCTGTCACGAGTTCCTCGATCAGTGCTCGGCGGCGGTCTGCCAGCTCTTGCAGGCCGGGAAATGCTGTCCGTCGGACGGGACCGGTCATACCATCGATGGTATCTCGAAAACGAGATAGCGGATGGTGACGCGTGCTGGCCCCGTTTATTTTTCAGTTTCCTGGATATCCACTGTGAAGACCTGCAGACGTCGACGCATGGAAGGTGCAGTCATGGCGAACGAATTTTCCGTCGGCGACCACGTTCGGTGGAATTCCGAAGCAGGCCATGTCGAGGGCGTGATCACCAAGAAGCACACCCGAGATGTGGAGTACAAAGGGCACATGCGGCGGTGCAGTGAAGACGATCCGCAGTACGAGATAAAGAGCGACAAGACCGATCATGTCGCTATGCACAAAGGGGATGCGCTGAAGAAGGCGTAAGCGCAGCATCATGGGCACCGTGTGGACGGTCGGTCACTCGACACGCGAATTCGATGAACTCGTAGACATGCTGCGAGCAAATGAGATCACCTACCTTGTCGATGTCCGCTCGTTCCCGTCATCCCGAAAGTTCCCGCAGTGGAACAAGTCTGCTATCGCCGAAGCATTGCCGTCCGATATCGGCTACCGGTGGATCCGGACTCTGGGAGGCCGACGGCACACTCCGAAAGGCACGCCGACGCCCAATGGAGCGTGGCGCGTCAAGGCATTTCGTGATTACGCCGACTACATGCAGAGCAGCGAGTTCGAGGAAGGCCTGAGCGAGCTGATCGAACTGTCCGGCCACGAGCGGCCTGCGATCATGTGCAGCGAGGCGGTGCCGTGGCGCTGCCATCGCAGACTGATCACCGACGCGCTGATCGTCGCGGGTCTCGACGTCGCACACATCATGTCGGCCACGTCGACGAAAGCGGCCTCACTGAACGAGCATGCACGGGTGCACGCCGGGAAGCTGACGTACCCGCCGGAGGAGTGAGCTCGATATACCTGCGCCGGGTCGGAGGACGCTGACCAAAGTTTCCTCGCAGAACAAGGGTTTCCGTGGGTCGTGAGGCAACGGGAACCCGGACAAGTGGAGGAAACTTTTCGCTGTCCGGTGACTCGACCCCATCGAACGCCCAGGTAGCGTTCGACGTCATGAGCACCCTGCAGGAAGTCGGCGACCGCGAGTCGTGGCGATGCTGGCTATGTGACGAACCGGTAGATCCTGACATGTCGGTCAACGACCCGCGCGGTCCCAGCATCGACAGCATCAACACGGCCAAGAAGGGCAAGGGTAAGGGTGGGGTGGAGCGACTCGCACACCGTGCCTGCAACACCAAGAAGGGTGCCGTGAAGCCCGTCGTGCCGTGGCCCGACTCGCTGTTCGTCGTCGACCCCGCGCCCATCGTCGACACGGTCGAGCAGCTGCGACGCAAGGGTGGACGCGCCGCGGTGGCCCGCTGCCCTGCGAAGTCCGACGCCGAGGATGCCTCCGAGTGGTTGCTCGACAGGCTGTCGCGGCTGGAGCCGGAGGTGCAGTTCACCACCCGGATCGACGCCGGGGGCGGGGGATTCCTGCTGGTGCTCGAGGCATAGTCCCGACGGATGTCCTGCGCGATCCGGCTGGGCCATAAGCGCGCCGTGTGGTGGTAGGTGTCGGGAAATTCCGTGCACCTACCACCACACCGGTACACCTACTGTCGACCCGATTGCCCTTCCATCATCGCGCCCGAATCAAGAGCAAGACCGATTCCGACAGCATCGGAACCTTCGTCCGGGATCTCCTCCGGTATGGAGTGGAGGTTCCGGTCGCCGACCGGTAGGAGTCACGATGAGACTCGGGCGAGCACCGTCTCGATTGCGAAGTCGATGGCGTACCGGTATTCCGCTTGTCCGTCGAATCGCGCGAGTTCCTCGGCTGCAGCTGTGACATTGGCGAGTCCCGAGCCGCGGAGAACCCGTACGCGTTCTGCGACGAGTTCGGGGTTCGTCGCGCCGTAGGTCGGTCCTGCGGAGACTTCGCGGAGGAGTGCTCCGACAACTGCCGCCACGAACGTTCGGAGCAGGTGGACGGATTCGGCCGGATCGAATCCCGCCTCACTCAGGATGCGCAGGACCGCCTCGACGGGTGCGAGTCCTTCGAAGGAGGACAGTTGCCGGGTCAGCACGAGTGCGGCGGCTTCCGGATGTGCCAGTGCCTGCGTCCGGAAGGCAAGCGCGATCCGGCGCAGGTCGTTCCCGAGATCGCCCGTGGGCGCCGGGAGGTCGATGCCGCCGAGAAGTGCCTCGGCAACGGCGTCGAGTAGACCGTCTTTGCCGTCGACGTAGTTGTAGAGGCTCTTCGCATCCACGCCGAGCACTCGTCCGACCGCTCGCATGCTGACCGCTGCAACGCCGTCGGCGTCGATCACCTCGAGCGTGGCTTCGACGATGGCCTCTCGGGAGAGCCGGAAGGCGCCTTTGGGAGGTCGCCCCCGCCTCGCGGCGGTGGGTTCGGGCGACTGAGCACTGCGGGTCATGAACCAAGTGTGGCCTACACGCCTGCCGATGAACGCACCACGGTTGCCAAAATCCACATCGTGGATATAACCTGAGTCACATCTTATTACCCACACTGTGGGTATTGACTGGAGGTGAGCGGATGACCGCGTTTCCGTGGGGTAGCGCCGAGGCGATCGACCTTCCGACGATCGGCGTCGAGGTCGACACGCTCAGCGACCTCCACAAGATCGACGGCGGGCCGGGAGCGCGACTGCGAGCAGCCCGTCGCCAGGGCGAGGCGTTCCGCGGCGAGTTCGCCACGACGGGCACACCGGATACCGTCGAGACCTGTGATCTGATCACGCTGCCGTACCCGACACGGTTCGGCCTCTTCCGTGCATCACGGGCGATCGCGCCGTTCCTGTCGATCACGAACCGGATGCTGGTGATCCGCTGGACGGACAGCGACGGCACCGGCCGCATCCTCCTCTTCGAACCGAGCGATCACGAACTGGGCCGCTACACACCGTATTTCGACGACCTCACCGCGAAGACACCCGGCTTCCTCGAACGGCGGATGGTGACCGAGCACGGCACCGTGCAGGGGCACCTGGCCCGGCTGGGGATTCGGCCCGACGACATCGACTACCTGATGTTCGACCACCTGCACACCCAGGACCTGCGCCGCTGGATCGGAACGACCGCACCGCAGGAAGACCTGAACGGAACACCGAATGCGGTATTCCCGAACGCGAAGGTCATCGTGCAGCGCGACGAACTGGCAGGCATGGCCGAACTGCACCCACTGCAGAAGCCGTGGTATCAGCCCGCCGCCTACCGTGACGTCCCCGCCGAGGCATTCCTGCCGATCGACGACTCGGTGATCCTCGGCCCGGGGGTCGCGGTGATCAAGACGCCGGGGCACGTGTTCGGCAACCAGAGCCTGGTCGTGAATACCTCGACCGGGATCTGGGTGAGCAGTGAGAACGTGATCGCCGCCGAAGCGCTCACCCCGGAGCACTCGACACTGCCCGGCCTGGCGAAGTGGAGCAGGCAGTGGCAGCAGGAGATCGTCCTCAATGCCAACACCATCGAGACCACCGCGGATCAGTACAACTCGATCATCCTGGAAAAGACGATCGCCGACCGCGCCCAGGCGGACGAGCGGTTTCTGCAGTTCTTTCCCTCCAGCGAGCTGACCCGCGCCTGGACCAACCCCGGCACCGACCCCACCTTCGTCCACGGATCGCTCACCCACCGGAGCTGAGCGCGCCGCTCCCCTCAGAAACGACCCGCAGGAGATCAGGCCATGACCACCACTCGGACTCCGTCCCGCTTCGTGATGCCGCCGGAGGCGGTACTGCGCGCTCGGGAGAAGCTCGTACTCGACCACTTCCACGACGAGGTCACCCAGGACTGGGACGCCACACTGTCGACCTTCCCGCATCCGCACTACGAGCTGATCGCCCAGATGCTGGTGCACGACGGCGACTCGGAAGTGCGCGGCTACTACAACGACACCCGCGTCGCATTCCCGGACCAGGACCACGAACTGATCGCCTTCCGGCACAGCCCGGATGCGGTCATCGCGGAGTTCTGGCTACTGGGCACCCATCTGGGCAATCTGGGTCCGATCCCGCCGACCGGATCGACACACCGCACCCGGATGACGGCCTACTTCATCTTCGACGAGAACGAGAACCTGGTCACCGAACGCATCTACTTCGATCAACTCACCATCCTCAAACAACTCCTCGGCGGCCTGGACAAGAGGAGCCCCCGGGATCTGCTCACACTCGCCGGCGCAATCAAGGGAGCCCTCTCCATGTCCGGCGCCGAGCCCGACCCACGGCTGTTCGAGACCACCCCGCCCCACCTCGACGACTGACCTGGAGGAGCACACCATGACGACATCCACCGCACCCGGATCCGCCCGCATGCGCGCCCTGATCGGAGGTAAGGAACCCGAATGGGTTCTCGACACGGTCGATGTGCCCGACCAGCTCGGCGCGTTGCGCGTCCAGGTGATGGCTGCCGGCCTCAACCGCGCCGATCTGTACGCATTGGAGGGCAGTTACACCGCGAACTCTCAGGAAGCCGGTCCGTTCACGGCCGGGATGGAGATCGCCGGCATCGTCGAGACCGGAAGCCTGCTCGCGCCGCATCTGCCCGCGGGCACCCGTGTCATGGGCGTGACCGTCGGCGGATTCGCCGACTACGCCATCGGTCACCCCCGCCTTCTGGTCCCGATCCCGGACGGCCTTTCCTTCGAGGAAGCCGCTACCCTCCCGATCGGGTTGATGACCGAGCACGACGCGCTGGTCACCCAGGCCGGGTTCACCGCAGGCGACTCGGTGCTCGTCGTCGGCGGAACGAGTTCCATCGGCCTGATCGGAATTCAGCTCGCCAAGGCGCTCGGCGCCGGGACGGTGATCGCCACCACCACCAGCGAGGGTAAGCGCGGGGAACTGGTCGATGCGGGTGCCGACGTCACGGTGAACACCGCCACCGAGGACCTCGCCGCCACCGTGCTGGCCGCGACGAACGGCAAGGGCACCGACATCACTCTCGACCACGTCGGTGGTGACCTGTTCGCCTCACTCCCGGTCGCCACCGCGATCGGCGGCGTCATCGTGAGCATCGGTCGCCTCGCAGGCGCGGCCACCGAGCTGAATCTCGACACCCTCGCGTTCCGGCGACAGCGCCTGATAGGCACTACCTTCAGCATCCGTACCCGCGCCGAACTCGCTGACGTTGTCGGGGCCCTTGCCGCCGACGTGCTTCCTGCGGTTGCAGACGGAAAGATCACGGCGCGACTGGATTCCGTCTACCCGGTTGCACGGGCCGAGGAGGCCGCCGACCGGCTTCGGGACAACGGCGCGACCGGCAAGATCGTGCTTTCCTTCGCCGACGCGCATGCCGGTCCCGCACCTGCCCCAGCGCCGGTCGCGAACTTCTTCGGGTCGATCGCCCAGATCGGTTACGTCGTACGCGATATCGAAGCCTCGATGCGCGGCTTCCTGGCAGCCGGTATCGGACCCTGGTTCTATCTCGAGGGTGTCAAGCCCGGCGATTTCACCTACAGAGGCGAGCCCTCGGACATGGTGATGGATGTGGCGGTGGCCAACAGCGGCGACATCCAGATCGAACTGATCTCGCCGACCAACGATGCGCCGTCGATGTACCGCGACTTCCTCGAGGCCGGCCACGAAGGTGTCCAGCACATCGCCTACTGGAGTGAGAACTACCAGGATCTCTACGACCGCGCCCTGGCAGCCGGTTTCACCGTCGGGCAGGAAGGCCGCATCGGGGGCGCCGACGGACGGTTCGCCTACCTGGAAACCGAACATCACCCCGGCTCGGTGATCGAGATCTCCGACGGTGGCGGCACCAAGAAGTTCGTCTTCGACCTCATCAAGGTTGCCGCTGCACAGTGGGACGGCACCAAGCCCATTCAGAAGATCGAAGCCGGCCTGATCGGCGGCGACCCTGCCGCCATGACCGAGATCATGGAAGCCTTCAGCTGAGCACTCGGGGAGACCACACCATGAAAGTCACGCACCTCAACTGCGGCACCATGCGCCCCTGGGGCGCACCCGAAGGGCTGGTGTGCCACGTCCTGCTCGTGGAGACCGGATCGGGGTTGGCACTCGTCGACTCCGGACTGGGCCTTCGCGACCGGCAGGCACCGGACGCCCGATTCGGGCCCGCTCGGCACTTCGTCCGCCCGGTCTTCGACGAACACGAGGCCGCAATCCGACAAATCCAGGCATTGGGTCACGACCCCCACGACGTACGCGACATCGTGCTCACCCACTTCGACGCCGATCACACCGGGGGCCTGTCCGACTTTCCCTGGGCACGGGTCCACCTCACCGCGAAGGAAAATGACGCCGCACTCCACCCCCACGGACCGATCGAAAAGGGCCGGTATCTCCACACCCAACGCGATCACGAACCGCAGGTTGTCACCTACGAACCCGCACAAGGTGATTCGTGGCGCGGCTTCCACGGCGCCCGGCAACTGACAGAGATAGACGACGGAATCGTGCTCATCGCGCTGCCCGGCCACAGCCGGGGACACGCCGCCGTCGCCGTCGATGCAGGTGACCGCTGGATTCTGCACGTGGGCGACGCCTTCTACCACCACGGTCAGCTCGACGGCACACGGTCACCGTTCTCGCTCCGGGCCATGGAGCGGGTCATCGCCTACGACTGGGCCCGTGTGCGGGCGAACCATGCCCGCCTCCGCGAGCTATGGACCGCGAACCAGCCCGACGTCCACATCATCAACGCCCACGACCCACGCCTGTTCCGCGATTCGATCGACGGAGAAGTCAGAGGCGCATGACGGTGAGTGGGCGTGCGTCTCGGTGTCCGATTCGAGTAGTTCACATCGCCGGCTTCTCGGGTTTCTCGACCACGCGCTCGTTCTCGGCCGGGATCACACTCACCATGCCACTGGGTTCCAGGTACGCCCGATGCACGTCGGTGATGTCGGAGATACCGTGCAGCCTGAGCTGCGAGAGCACCTCGTCGTACGTCATGAATTCTCGACGCATGGCTCTCCTGTTGAGCCGACCCTCCGAGATCAACACCCGCGGCCGCGCCTTGACGAACCGGGAGAATCCCGACCACCGGTAGGACAGCGCGTCGAGCGCGATACTCCAGAACAGCATCGTGCCCACCACGATGAACCCGTCGCCGATCGTGTCGGCATCGCCCCTCCTCATAGTTCGACCGTCACAGCTGAGGATGCCCACCGGTGACGGATCCACGCCGCTGTCCTGCCTTGTGTTCGGAATGCCCACGTTTGGGACGTCGGGGCCGGGGGAATGCGGAGGTGCCGTGTCACAGCCCCGGCGTGGTCGTACTCGATCCTTGTGATGTCTCCCTGGTCTGCCGACGCGACGACCTCGACGCTTCAGTGAGGTGAACTTCATTCGCCGGGGCTTGACCCTGCCCTAGGGGCACGGTGTTTCGTCGTGGTGAGTGGTCGACCGATCTCGCAGCGGATCCGGTCGCCCGGCCGCTCACGATGCTGCTACTGATCGGAGTCGGAATGACCATGGTGACGCACGATTCCCTGCCCGGATTGATCGAGGTCGAGGACTTCTTCGCCGACCCGCAGTTCACCGGTGCATCGATCTCTCCGGACGGAAACCGACTGGCATATCTGGCGCCGAAGTACGGGCGGCGGAACGTATGGGTACGCGGCATTCACGATGACCACGACGACGCGGTGTGCGTCACTCACGACAGCCGACGCGGAATCTCGACCTTCCACTGGACCGGTGATTCCCGCTGGCTGCTCTACCTGCAGGACACCGACGGTAACGAGGACTGGCATCTCTACCGGGTGGACCTGGATGCCCCGGACGCGCCGGCCGTCGATCTGACTCCGCTGCCACCGGGATCACGAGTATTCAGTGTGGAGTTGCTGCCCTCGTCGCCCAGCAGCGTGCTGGTGTGGATGAACCAGCGCCCGATGTTCATCGACGCGTTTCGGCTCGATGTCGCTGCCGGCGAGACGGTCGTGCACATGGAACAAACCGATCCGACGATCAGCGTGCTGCTCGACCGCAACGGAGACGCAGCCTTCGAGACCCTCGAGGCCGAGGACGGCACGCTCGAGATCTCCGCGGTGGACCCGGCCACCGGCGACCGGCGCCTTCTGCATCGCCTGGGCGGGGCCGAGCACCCACTGGGCGTCTACCCACAGATCGTCACGCCTGACGGGAAGGGCCTTCTGGTCGGCAGTTTCCAGGACTCGGACGATCTGCGGCTGGTACGCATCGACCGAGACACCGGCGAGGAAACCGTCGTCTGCGCCGTGGAGGGGCACGATCTGTGCACTGTGGGTGTACACGCCCCCGGAGTGCTGCCACCCACCGTCTTCACGAGCCGCCGCACCGGCGAGGTGATCGGTGCTCGGTTCGTCGGGGACAGGCCTCGAATCGAGGTGGTGGATCCGCACTTCGCCGAAGTCCACGCGGAGCTGGAAAAGTTGTCCGACGGCGTGCTGGGCACGTTGTCGTCGGACGAGTCGGAGCAACGGTGGATCGCAACGTTCGTCCACGACCGCGACCCGGCGGTGGCCTGGTTCTACGATCACGCCACCGGTGAGAGCAGGCAGTTGTTCCGGCCGTATCCGCATCTGGATCCGGAGTCGCTGGCCCCGATGAAGGCGGTGAGCTTCCCGGCCCGGGACGGGCTACCCCTGCACGCATTTCTCACGCTCCCGGTCGGGGTCGAGCCGCGGAACCTGCCGCTGGTTCTCCTGGTCCACGGCGGCCCCTGGGCCCACGACACCTGGGGATACAGCCCGGAAGCGCAGCTGTTGGCGAACCGCGGCTATGCGGTGCTGCAGGTGAACTTTCGAGGTTCGACGGGCTACGGCCGAAGACACGTCACGGCTGCTATCGGCGAGTTCGCGCGGGCGATGCACGACGACCTCATCGATGCCACGCACTGGGCTGTCGCCCAAGGGTATGCAGACCAGAACCGGATCGGCATCTTCGGCGGCTCCTACGGCGGCTACGCGGCACTTGTCGGTGTCACCGTTACCCCCGACCATTTCGCTGCCGCGGTCGACTACGTGGGTATCTCCGACCTGGCGAATTTCATACGTTCGATGCCTCCGTTCGCGCGGGCCCATTTCACCAACAATTGGTACCGCTACGTCGGCAATCCAGACGACCCCGACCAGGCCGCCGATATGGCCACCCGGTCGCCTATCACGATGGTCGACAGGATCCGCACCCCTCTGTTGGTTGCCCAGGGCGCGAACGACGCCCGCGTCGTCCAGGCGGAATCCGACAACATCGTCCGATCCCTGCAGGATCGAGGCATCCCGGTCGAATACCTCCTCGCCGACGACGAAGGCCACGGCTTCGCGAACCCCGAGAACCAACTCCGGCTTTACCGCGCGGTCGAACACCACTTTGCCGAGCATCTCGGTGGGCGCCGCGGCGCCTCGCAGAGTGCGACCGAGACTTCGACGACATGACGGTGCATTCGGGGTACGCGCCCCGACATCGACGCCGAATCGTAGTGTCGACGATGGCCACGGGAATCTTCGTCCTGACTGCATGCGGTAGTCCTGTGGCCGGGAGTGCACCGGAGACGACGGGCGTGTCGGGCGAACTCTCAGCGTTCTACGAGCAAGACCTCGAGTTCGGATCGTGCGTGGGCAGAGCTCCCACCGCAGTGGAGGAACCTTCATTCGTCGACCCGTTCGAGTGCGCGTGGATGGACGTGCCGTTGGACTACGACGAACCCGACGGCGCTACCGCCCAGATCGGCGTGATGCGGTTGCCTGCACGAGGTGACGCGAGTGAGCGGATCGGTTCGCTGGTGCTCAACCCGGGTGGGCCGGGCGGTTCCGGAATGCTGCAAGCAGCGACCGCGTCCGTCGGATTGAAGGACACACCGATCGCGCAGCGATTCGACGTCGTGGGATTCGACCCGCGAGGTGTCGGCGCCTCGACTCCCACGATCGACTGCTTCACCGACGCCGAACGAGACCGAGGCGAAGACCGGACGACACTACTGGGTACATCGGGTGAGTGGGACGAGGCCGACACGAGGGCATTGACCGACAAGTGTGCTCGAGGATCCGGCGGTGAGGACGTGCTCACCGCGGTGGGTACCCGCGATGTGGCCCGCGACATGGACGTGCTCCGGGAGGTGCTCGGTGAGGAGCAGCTGACCTTCGCGGGACAGAGCTACGGCACCCGCCTCGGCGCGGTCTACGCCGAAATGTTTCCCGCTCATGTTCGTGCGATGGTGCTCGACGGCGCGATGGATCCGAACAAGGGCACGGCGGACCGCCGACTTGAGCTGCACAGTGGTTTCCAGAGGTCTTTCGATCTGATGGCCGCTTCGTGTGTCGCACAGCCGGATTGTCCGCTCGGTACCGACCCCGCGGAGGCGACCGAGGTGTTCCAGGAATTGTTCCAACCGTTGATCGACAATCCTGTCCCGGCGGGCGACGGCCGGATCGCGGACTTCCATCAAGCCACGGGCGGAGTCATGGCCGGCCTCTACTACGCCGAAGTCTGGCCGGAAATCATCGAGGGCATCGCGCAGGTGAAGAACGAAGGTCGAGGCGACAAGCTTCTCGCCATCAGCGATGCCTTCGCAACGCGCGCCGCCAACGGGGAGTGGAACAACCAGCTCGATGCCAACTTCGCCATCAATTGCAACGACGAGCAGCGGCGCACTCCCGACGAAGAAGCAGAGCTACGCAGGGAGATCATGGAGGTCAGTCCCTTCATCGACACCGGCCGCAGCGTCGCCGGAGTGAGTCGCGATGCGTGCGAATCCTGGCCCGTAGAGCCCACCCTCGGGATTCCCTACGCCACGGACGTCGACGATGTTCCCGAGACGCTGATCATCTCGATCACCGGTGACCCCGTCACTCCGTACGAGGGCGGACAGAGCTTGGCGGAGTCGCTCGGAGGTACCTTGCTCACCGTGCACGGAGAGCGGCACACGGTCGCGCAGGCCGGAATCAACGAGTGCGTCAACGCCATTGTCGCCGACTACCTCATCGACCTCGAGACTCCGAACGAGGGGCAGACCTGCAGTCTCTGAGCCGGGCAGCGCACACGCACATCCGCGATCATGGAGGTCCGCCTTCACACTGGTGAAGTGATCGGGGCCCTTCGCGAGAGGAGTGGGATTGTGGTGTGGAGTACCAGTCGGCTCGCCGAACTCGCAGGTACCACCGTGAAAACCGTGCGGTACTACCACGCCAGGGGCCTGCTCGATGAACCTGAGCGCGCGTCGAACGGCTACAAGCAGTACGGCGCGTGGCACCTGGTCCAGCTCTTACGCGTCCAAAGACTGTCGGGTCTCGGACTGTCGCTCAATCAGATCGTCGATTTCGTCGACGGCGGTGAGGACTCCGGTACCGACCGGGTTCTCGGCGAGCTGGACGACGAATTGGCAGTGGCGATCAGCCGGTTGCAGCGGATGCGGGCAGAGTTGGCCAGGGTTCGGCATCGCGGCGGTTCGATCGATCTGCCCCGAGGTTTCGATTCCGGCGATGCAGGGCTCTCCGAGGCAGACAGGGCCCTGATCCTGATCTACTCCCGTGTCTACGACGAGTCCACAATGGCAGCATTGAGTGAGATGCTGCTCAGTGTCGAGCGAACTGCCGAAAGCGACGAATTCGACAGGCTGCACGCCGACGCCGACGGGCAGACACGTCAGGACCTCGCTGAGCGGTACGCCCCTCAGATCGACAAGATCCGACGTGACCATCCCGGGTTGGAGAGCCCAGTGGCGCACTCGCGGCACGGCGTCGACGGAACCGACACTGTTCTGAGACAGGCGTTCGAAGAGCTCTACAACAGTGCGCAACTCGATGTGCTGGCCCGCGTGCAGAAGATTTTGCACCCCGAGCGTCGATAACGCGAAAGCCGTTGGCGCAAGTCTCGGTTCGCAGACGCGTCGATGTTCCTTTCGCTGGGATGGGGTACGCAACTCGTTGAACCAGTGTTACTGTCTCGCGTGTAGATAACGAGATGTTGTGTGTATATAACGCACACATGCGGCTCGCTCGGCTGACGAACGGAGTGATCATGCCGCTTGCTCTCTGCGCTTCGTCGCACTCGCCGCTTATCGGCCTGTACGACCCGGCAGCAGACATCGCGGACGAGGTGCGCGCACAGCTCGCGGGTGCACGCGCTTTCGTGGAGGAATTCGATCCCGAGCTCGTGCTCGTCTTCGCCCCCGACCACTACAACGGATTCCTGTACGAACTGATGCCCTCGTTCTGTGTGGGTGCGGCGGCGACGTCCGTGGGCGACTACGGGCTGCCGAAAGGTCCGCTACCCGTCGACCGCGATGCCGCGTACGCCCTCGCGCGACACGCGCTCGCGTCGGGCGTCGATGTTGCGCTGTCCGAGTCGATGCAGGTCGACCACGGGTTCGTTCAGCCGCTGCTCTTCCTGTTCGGTTCCGTGGAGCAGCTCCCACCGCTGGTTCCGGTGTTCATCAACTGCGTGGCCGAGCCGCTCGGGCCGGCAAGTCGAGCGCGTCTGCTGGGGGAGGCCGCGGGGCGGGCGCTCGCGGAGTCGGGGAAGCGTGTGCTGATCGTCGGGTCGGGTGGTCTCTCGCACGACCCGCCGGTTCCCCGCATGGAGAACGCGACGCGGGAGGTCGCGGAACGGATTACACACGGGCGCAACCCGACTGCGGAACAGCGTCGGGTCCGGGAATCTCGCACGGTCGCCGCAGCCGGCGCGTTCGCGGCGGGCTCCGCCGATTTCCACGACCTCAACCCCGAATTCGACGCCTTCGTGCTCGACGCATTCGAGTCGGGCGACGTCGCTGCGTTCGACGAGAGGTCGACAGACTGGTTCATCGAGGAGGGCGGGCACTCCGCCCACGAGATCCGTACCTGGATCGCCGCCTACGCCGCACTGTCCACTCAGGGTGAGTACGAGATGACCAGCCGCTACTACCGGCCGATCAAAGAGTGGTTCGCCGGATTCGCCGTTACCACCGCGATACCGAAGGAGATTGCTGCGCAATGACGATGTGGGACGACCTCGGTTCGGTGGCACACACGATCGAGTACCGCGAGATCGACGGGTGGCGAACCCGCGTTCTGCGGGCGGGCACCGGACCCGCGCTGGTGCTCATGCACGGCACGGGCGGGCATCTGGAAGCGTTCTCGCGCAACATACCTGCGCTCGCTGAACACTTCACCGTCGTCGCATACGACTTTCCCGGGCAGGGCTACACGACCCCGACCGAACGCGACCTCGAGATCGATGACTATGTCGACCACCTCGCCGTGCTGCTGGACGATCTCGATCTGGATCGGGTGCACCTGTCCGGTGAGTCGCTCGGTGGGTGGGTGGCAATCAAATTTGCTGTCGCGCATCCCGGC
Organism: Rhodococcus sp. NPDC060086; assembly: GCF_042730275.1. NCBI lineage: Bacteria > Bacillati > Actinomycetota > Actinomycetes > Mycobacteriales > Nocardiaceae > Rhodococcus > Rhodococcus sp. NPDC060086. The sequence continues at coordinate 23,861 of NZ_JBHWWZ010000021.1, read as the reverse complement.
CGGCTGAACCGAATCGTGCTCAATACACCCGGGGGCACCATGGCGGCCCCGGAGGTGATGGCGCGGATCAGGGATTTGAGCCAGGCTGCTGCCGACGATCCTTCGGAGGAACGCATCCGGGCACGTCTCGAATGGCTGATGGCAGACGCAATGAGTGTCACCGACGAACTTGTCGGGTGCCGCCGCGCGATCTATTCGCAGCCCGGGTTCGCCGAGTCGATGCGACATGTCCTGTGTCTGCAAGACCCCGAGGTGCGGCGGCGCAACATGGTGACCGATACCGACCTGGCGGCAGTGACGGCGCAGGCGCTGGTGATCTGGACCAGTGACGACCCGTCCGGGCCTGCCGGGGCCGGAATGGATATGGCCGACAAGATGCCGAACGGGCAGTTCGTCTTCATCGACGGAGCCGGCCACTGGCCCCAGTGGGAGCAGCAGGAGATCTGCGACAAGGCGGTGATCGGCTTTCTCTCCGGCGACGTATGAGTGTTCAGCTGTCGAGCACTGCCAGGCCGATCTCCTCTGCGGCCCGCACGACGTCGGGTGCAGCCGTGGAGGGTTGATTCTCGCGGTGGCTCATGAGCGTCAGGCACGCCGCAGGGTGTGAGTTCGCGATCGGGGCCGCGACCGCGTAGGCGCCGGACTCGACTTCGCCGGAGCTGGTGGCGTATCCACGTCGCCGTGCCTCGACGACGGCTTCCGGCTCGCCCGGAAGTGCCGGACCGGCTGCCAGCAGGGCGTATCCGGCGGCGCCGCGATCCAGCGGCGTGCGCATCCCGGCGCGGAAGGCGATGTGCTGGAGCACGGTCACGGGCTCCACGACCTCGATCGACACGGCCTCTTCACCCTCGACGACGAACAGGTGCACGGTGCAACCGGCCTGGTCGGCGAGGCGTCGCATCACGGGGGTCGCGATCTCGCGCAGCGCAGGCAGATACGACGTCGAGAGCGCGGCCAGGAGGGCTCCGGGTCGGTAGCTGCCGTCGGCTCCGTGTGTCACGAACCCGAAGTCGCGCAGGGTCTGCAGGATTCGGTAGGCGATCGAGCGGTGGACGTCGAGTTCCCCGGCGAGCCGCTGGACGGTCATGCCATCGGGGGAGTCCACCACGGCGAGCAGCGCCGTGAGCCCGCGAGCCAGCGTGCGGCTTCCGACCTGGGGTGCGGGCTGCCGGCGCCCGTTCGACGTCGTCATTCAGCGCACGCCCGTGAGCAACAAATACAACATGAAACTCATTATATGCACTTCAGATGCGGTTCCGGTGTTGACACTGTAACCCCACATTCGACATAGTACGTGTGTATATAGAAGCTCGGTGTTCGATAATTACAACACGCTGATGCAAGGGGAGCGCCCGTGACCGACGGTCGAGAACGATCCACCTCGGAAGTGGCTGCCGTCGATGTACTCATCGTGGGAGCGGGGCCCGTCGGGCTCACCTTGGCGAACATCCTGGGCGCCCGAGGGTTGAGGGTGCTGATCGCGGAGGAGCGCGACGTACTCATCGACTACCCGCGCGGTGTGGGTCTGGACGACGAGTCCATGCGTGCATTTCAGGGCATCGGTCTGGCGGAACACGTGGAGCAGCACCTCATTCCGAATCAGATCCTGCGGTTCGTCAACGGCAGTGGTGAGCTTCTCGCGGAGATGGCACCGAGTCAGGCGCAGTTCGGCTGGCCGCGTCGCAACGGATTCGTCCAGCCACTCGTGGATGCAGAACTCCTCGAAGGCCTCGGGCGTTTCGACAGCGTCGAGGTGTGTTGGTCGGCCCCGATGCAGTCGATGCGCGACGACGGCGACGGTGTCGTCGTCGAACTCCTCGACGGCGGCGTATCTCGTGAGGTGCGAGCGCACTACGTGGTCGGGTGCGACGGAGGGCGGAGCCGAACCCGTCATATCCTCGGCACCGCGTTCGACGGTGTCACGTCGTCCACGCGCTGGCTGGTCGTGGATCTGGCCCACGATCCTCTGGGCACACCGAACAGCTACGTCGGCGCCGACCCCGAACGGCCCTACGCCTCCATCTCGATCGCCCACGGTATCCGGCGCTTCGAGTTCATGCTCATGGACAACGAGTCCGACGGCGAGGTCGACGACATCGGGTTCGTGCGTACCCTCCTCGGGCTGCACATCCCGCGCCCGGAGGACGCCGAGATCATCGCCTACCGCATCTACACCCACCACTCGCGGATCGCGGGCGAGTTCGGTCGCGGTCGCATTTTCATCGCGGGCGATGCCGCCCATCTCATGCCCGTCTGGCAAGGACAGGGATACAACAGCGGCGTGCGCGACGCGGTGAACCTCGGTTGGAAGCTCGCCGCGGTGTGCTCCGGGCAGGCCGAACCCGATCTGCTGACCACTTACGACGCGGAGCGGCGAGGGCATGCGCGCGCGATGATCGATCTGTCGACCATGGTCGGGCGGGTGATCTCGGTGCGGGACAAGCGTCTTGCCTGGCTCCGCGACCGGGTGTTCCGCTCGGCGTCGGCACTTCCCACGCTGAAGCGATACATCCTCGAGATGCGGTTCAAGCCGATGCCGCGGTACGAGACCGGCGCTGTCGTGCCGCTTCCCGACAAGGACTCTCCGGTCGGCCGGATGTTCATCCAGCCGGAGGTCGTCACCGAGAGCGGCCGGTGTCTGCTCGACGAGGCGCTCGGAAAGTGGTTCGCGGTGCTCTGCTGGAACAACGACCCCACCGCGGTGCTCGACAAGCCCAGTGTGGAGGCGTGGCGCAAGATCGGTGCGCGCCTCGTCGCTGTCGTCCCGGCCGCGCAGGTCGGGCAGGCCTCATACGGCGACGACGTGACCGTGGTCGGCGACCTGGGGCAGCTGAAGGGGTGGTTCGACGTCCACCGTGAGTCCGTTCTGTTCCTGCGGCCCGACCGATTCGTCGCGGCTGCCGGCATCGCTCAGGACGCGAGCCTGCTGTCGACGCAGCTGTTGAGTGCTCTGCACATGGAGAAGTACGTAGCCGACAGTCCCTCCGACGCGACCGCAGGCTGACGACCTCCGACATTTCGTAGAGAGCATGACCATGTGCTTGACGATGGCACCTTTGCTGAGGGACAGTGTCCAATGACAAGACACATCGTCTATCGAACTGGATGCCGCTGATCCGACGGGCGTGAGGAATCTCCGATGAACAAGGGCCAGGACAGCTGGAGCGAGGGGCTTCCGCTCGAGGGCTTCGTCGTCGTCGACCTGTCGGTGGGCGTTGCCGGAGGGTATGGCACCAGGCTCCTGTCCGACGGTGGTGCGACGGTGGTGAAGGTGGAAACCGAGACCGGCGACCCGTTGCGTCGCTGGTCCGGCTCAGGTGCTGAGATCGGGGACGGGGAGAGCGGCCCGTTCTTTCAGTTCTTGGCGGGCGGTAAGGAAAGCTGCGTCATCGATCCCGGATCCGCGGACGTCGCGGAACGAATCGGACAGCTGCTGGCGAGCGCCGATGCGGTGATCTGGTCGGCAGACTCCCCGTTCGCGAACATCGCGGCACTGCATCCGACGAGACTGGAAGTCGACCACACGCACCTGGTCATCGTGTCGATCAGCCCGTTCGGACTCGACGGTCCGTGGAGCGGCAGGGCTGCAACCGAATTCACACTGCAAGCGTGGGCGGGGGCGATCGTGGGTCTCGGTCGCGGGGCGCCGGATCGCGCGCCGGTGCAGGTGGGTGGCCGGGTGGGTCAGTTCGTGACCGGCACCTACACCGCCATCGGTGTGCTGACCGGACGCATGAACTCACGCCTGACGGGTCGCGGGTGCCTGATCGACCTGTCGATGCTCGAGGCCATCGTGCTGAGCCTGACGTACTACCCCGTCACCTACCACGATGTGATGGACCGGCCGTGGCGCACCGAACGTGCGTTGGTGCTTCCCGGGGTCCAGCAGGCTGCAGACGGACTCGTCGGAATGGCCTGCGGGACACTGCAGCAGCGCCAGGATCTCTACGTCATGATGGATCACGCCGAATGGATCGAGGACGACGCGATCATGTCCCGTCCGGCAGAGGTGGCACCCCTGATCGCAGAGTGGGTCGGAAAGCGCACGGTCGACGAGGTACGAGAACTGGCGATCGCCTTCCGGATCCCGAACGCTCCCGTCGCAGACCCGAGCAACATCGCCACCCTCGACCACTTCGAGGCGCGCAAGGTGTTCGTCGAGAACCCGTACGGGAAATTCCTTCAGCCCCGCCGACCCTTCCAGGTGTCCTCGTTCACCTGGGCGACACCGCAACCGTCTCCGGCGCTCGGTGAACATGACGCCACGCTCGGGCCCGTGCGCGAACACAGCGACGATGACAGCGGCACATTGCCTTTCGCCGGATTGCGGGTGCTGGACATGACGGCCTTCTGGGCCGGCCCCACCTCGACCCACCTGCTCGCGCTGCTCGGTGCCGATGTCATCCATCTCGAGTCCGTCGTGCGCCCGGACGGAGGCCGTCTCGTCGGTGGAGTCTCGGGCGATGTCGACATGTGGTGGGAGCGTTCGCCCATCCACCTCGGCGGAAATGCAGGCAAGAAGAGCGTCACACTCGACTTCACCACCGACGAGGGACGAAAACTGCTCGAGCGTCTCATCGAAACATGCGACGTGCTCGTGGAGAACTTCACGCCGCGTGTGCTCGACCAGGCCGGCTTGAGCTACGAGCGGGTGCGGGAGATCAGACCCGACATCGTGATGGTGCGCATGCCGGGCTTCGGACTCGACGGCCCCTGGCGCGACATCGCGGCATTCGCCTACTCGATCGAAGACGCCGCCGGGCTGACCTGGATGACGGGCTACCCCGACCAGAACCCGCTCGAACCCTCCTGCATCGGCGATCCGAATGCCGGGATGCACGCCGTGTACGGGCTGCTGCTCGCGCTCGAACACCGAACGGCGACAGGCGAAGGCGCGCTCGTCGAGGCATCCATGATCGATGCGGCATTGAGCATCACTGCCGAACAGGTCATCGAATACACCGCGACCGGATCGATCCTGGCGCGACAGGGCAATCGAGGGCCGGACGCTGCTCCGCAAGGCCTGTATCGGACGAAGGAGGCCGACGAGTTCGGCAGGCCCGACAGCTGGATCGCACTCGCTGTCGAGAACGACACCCAATGGTGCGCGCTCGTCGACACGGTGAGCGAGATCCCGGAATTGCGGGATCCTCGCTTCGCCTCCGCCACAGGGCGCCTGGAGCATCACGACGAAATCGACAAGCTCATGCAGGCCTGGTGCGACGGCCGGGATTCCGAGTATGTCGTCGACCTGTTGTGGAGCGCCGGCGTCCCCGTCGCCAAGATGATGCAGCCGCACCGTCAGACCGAGATCGAGCAGCTGCTCGCGCGAAAGTTCTTCGAAGACATGGAACATCCCGTCGTCGGACGCTATCGGCAGAGCACCCTGCCGTTCATCATGACGGGACTTCCCGAGCGCCTGACGCAGCGTCCGGCGCCGTTGCTCGGGCAACACAACGACGACGAACTGAGAGCGCTGGGCGTCACCGACGACGACCTGCGTGCACTGGAACAGTGCGGAGTGATCGGCCGGGCGCCCGCTCGATAACCACCCACCGAACTCGAGGAGCACACGTAATGTCGAACAGCGAACCGCCGTCGGCCGAGGAGATCATCCTCTACGAAAAGGATCGGGCCACCAAGATTGCGACCATCACGTTCAACCGGCCCGACCGGCTGAACGCGCCCACGGTCGAAGCGCGGCTGCGTTACGCCGATCTTCTGCATCAGGCGAGCATCGACGACGACGTGAAAGTGCTGGTGGTGCGGGCGGAGGGCGACGACTTCGGGAGCGGGGTCGACCTACCGGACTTCATGGCCGGTATCGACCACGGAGACTCCGCAGAGCGACTCGAGGAGTTCCGGATCGACGACCCCGATGTCGTCTATCCACCGAAGGACTCGTACCGCAACATGGGCAACTACGGCTCGTGGTTCGCCGACTCCCGATCCGGTTGCCGGAGTCTGCAGGAGTTCAACAAGATCAGCATCGTCGAGGTCAAAGGCTACTGCTACGGCTGGCACTTCTACCAGGCCGCCGACGCCGACCTCGTGATCGCGTCCGACGACGCACTGTTCGGGCACGCCGCGTTCCGTTACGTCGGCTGGGGCCCGCGTATGTGGACGTGGGCGATGACGATGGGAATCCGGCGTTTCCAGGAGATGGTGTTCACCGGACGGCCGTTCACCGCCGACGAGATGTACGAGTGCGGCTTCCTCAACAAGGTCGTGGCCCGCGACGATCTCGAGGACGAAGTGCAGACCTACGCGAAGGCGTGCGCGCGCAACCGCCCGACCGACACCGTCGTCATCCAGAAGATGTTCTTCCGGATGATGAAGCAGCATCAGGGGGAGTACATGGGCAGTCTCCTCACCGGTATGGTCGAATCCATGGGGCGGCTCGTCCGCCCGGACGAGCATGAATTCCATCTGAATGCCGAGATGATGGAGGCGGGACTGACCGATTCGGTGAAGGCGAACGACGAGAATTTTCCCCCCGAATTCCGGCTCAGCAAGGCTGCACGGAAGCGGCCCTAGTCACTGTTGCGGTCCCAGTTAGGATCACCGATTCATGAGCACTACTCCACGACTGTCCATGCGCGAGCGTCAACGGAACCTGACCCGGCAGAGCATCCTCGATGCCTCCCTGGAAGCGTTCGCAGAGCGGGGCTACTTCGCCACCACCGTCGACGACATCGTGCAGCGGGCCGGCATCGGCCGGGCGACCTTCTACCTGCACTTCGACGGCAAGGCCACTGTCCTGCGCAACCTCCGCGACGCGCGGATGGTCGAGTGGCAAGCCCAGGACGGCTTCACATGGGGACATGGGCAGGCCGCTTCGGTGCGGACGTTCTTCGAGAGGATGGTCGACTTCTATCTCGAGGCGCCTACCCTCTACAAGACGCTGCACGAGGCGCGCGCGGCCGATCCGGAGTTCGCTGCCGAGCACATGCGCACCATGGAGGAGTTGGTCGTCGAGTGGTCACGCACCAAGGCGACGGCGTCTACGGAGCAGTTGCGGCTCAGTGCCGCGATGCTCTATTCGATGCTCGACTACTTCATGCATCTCTGGTTGATCCAAGGGTGGGACATCGAACGTGAACGCGCGATCGATGCGATGTCGGAGGCGCTGCTGGCCGCGATGCGCTGAGGTCAGTCATCGACCTCGAACGTCCTGCGTAGCACGGCGTAGACGTCGTCGAGGAAACGCTGGGTCTGTCGTGTACGAGGGCGGGCGACGAATCCGCCGTGGATCATACCGGGGTAGACATGGAGTTCGACCGGAGTCCCGGCACGGGACAGCTGCGCGGCGTAATGCAGGTTGGAGTCGAGCAGTGCGTCCACGTCGCCGATCCCGATGAATGCGGGTGCGGTGCCGCGCAATTCGTCGAGCGTCGCGCGCCCCGGTGCGGCCGTTGCCGGCGGTGTTGCACCGTGGAGTTCGCCGAGATACGCCCGCCACGAGTGGCGTTCGGCCTCCAGACGCCACAAACCCCAGTGCCCGGCACCACCTTCGAGCGCCTTCAGGGATCTGTGCTCACGGTCGTCGAGCATCGGATAGACCAGGAGTTGCAGCGCGGGCTGGGGCAGGCCCACCCGGACGAGACGGATGCACAGTGCTGTGGCGAGCCCGGCGCCGGCGCTCGCGCCGCCGATGACGAGGCGGCTCGGGTCCACTCCGAGTGCATCTGCGTTGCCGAGGATGTGCTGCCACACCATCTCGGCATCGTCGAGCCCTGCAGGATAAGGATTCTCGGGTGCAAGACGGTAGTCGACCGAGACGACGGCGCATCCGATATCGGCGGCGAGTCGATCGAGGCGATCGTCGTTCTCGTCGAGCCCGCCCATGATGTAGGCGCCGCCGTGGAAGTACACGATCGCGGGGAGCGGGCCTGTGGCGTCCCGAGGCCGGTACCACCGGACGGGTACGCCGTGTCGCCCTCCAGTTCCGGGGACGACGTCGTCGACCCGTTCGACTCGTTCGTTCACCGGAGTCGGAGGTGGAGTGACCTTGGCGTAGCTCGCGCGAATGGTGTCGATGCTCGTGGTGTCCCATCGGGTCAGGAGATCGAGCTGATCGACTGTTGCAGGCTCGATCCGGCGGTGCACCGCGACGGCGGGCTCGGCGGGGCCATCGAACCCCGGAAGCGTAGCGATGCGGGCGTGCAGAGCGGCATCGGCGGAGTGGAGTGTCTCGGCGAGGAGTTCGGGTTCCCGTCGCGCCCGTACGCGTTTCGCGAGTTCGGTAGCGAGAGGATGAGTTTCCGGGCTGTCGAGCACCGCGATGCGGCCCGGATCGGCATCGAAGAGGTCGGTAGCCACCGAGCGGGCCCATTGCAGGGCGCGGTCGCTGTCGTCGAGCGCACTGCCGGAACGAACGGGGACTTCGACGATCACCAGTCCGTCGGCGGCGAGTTCGCGGCAGGTGAGCGCATCGGCGGCCAGGGCCAGCACCAGGAACCGGCGCTTCGCGCCATGGTGGGACGTGAAGGTTCGGACGATCAGCCCGGCCCCCACCTCGTGCGAGGCGCTGCCCGCCATCCTCGTCTCCCGTCTCAGATAGTGCACAGGTATGTGTAGAAAATACACTTGGACGCTAGCTGATGGTGCTGGGCCCCACAAGGTTCCGTTCCGAACTCTTGACGGAGAGCGGACCGCTCGACCAGTATGTGTGTATATAGAACCAATGCGTTCGTTAAATACACAGCCTTCGGATGATGCATTACACCGAGAAGGAGCCGCAACCCATGATGGAAGCTCGGCGCAATTCAGCCCATGAGGTCGACTCCAGCACTGAGATCGACGCTCCGAATGCGGCGCGGGTCTTCACTGCCTGGCTTGCAGAATTCTCCGCCGCGCTCGACAAGGGCTCAGAGGTCGAACTGGAGGCATGTCTGCATCCCGACGCCACCTGGCGCGACTTCATGGCGTTCCCGTGGGACTTCCACCACGCCGTCGGCGGCGAGCAGACGGCCGCGCGGCTGATCGAGCTCGCCAAAGAATGGAGCGCGTCCGGGTTCTCCGTGAGTTCCGAACAGGAGCCCTTCGTCTCCGGCGACGACATCATGGGGTTCTTCGACTTCACCACCAACGACCGCGTCGACCGCGGATTCGCGCGACTCGTACGCGACGGGTCGCGCTTCGTCGCGTTCACGCTGCAGACCCAGGTCGAAGCGCTCGAAGCCTTCCCCGAGGGCACCCGTCACCGTCGCCCCGAGGGCAAGGTCTACGGCGTCGTGCCGGGTCGCACGCGCTGGGCCGACGATCGGCACAAGGAGACGTCGTTCGAAGACCGTGACCCCACCGTCCTCGTACTCGGCGCCGGACACAACGGCCTGGCCCTCGCCGCGAGGTTGGGTGCCCTCGACGTCGACACTCTGGTGATCGACCGCGAGGCACGCATCGGCGACACGTGGCGCAAACGCTACGCATCGCTTGCGCTGCACAGCACCGTCTACGGCGACCATCTTCCCTATCTCCCGCTTCCCGCGACGTGGCCGGCGCACACTCCGAAGGACAAGTTCGCGAACTGGCTCGAAACATACGCCACCACACTCGATCTCAACGTGTGGACGAGCACGACGTTCCTCAGCGGCCACTACGACGAGGACATCGAGCGGTGGACCGTCCGCGTGCAGAGAGGCGACGGCTCGATCCACGACCTGCATCCGCGTCACTTCATCGTGGCGGGCGGCATGTTCGGCTCGCCGCGTATCCCTGAAATCAAAGGTCTCCAGGAATACCGTGGTGTCGCAGTGCATTCCGACGAGTTCCAGGACGGCACCCGCTACGCAGGCAAGAAGACGCTCGTCATCGGGTCGGGGGTCAGCGGTCACGAACTGGCGCACGACCTCTGGGAACACGACGCCGATGTCACGATGGTGCAGCGCACGTCGACCTACGTCGTCACCTACCAGAGTTATCACCGGTACTGGTCGACGCTGTTCACCGAAGACATGACGCTGACGCCGGACTTCGCCGACCAGATGACCTACGCCCTGCCCAACGAACGCGTCGACGAGTTCAACAAGGAACTGGTGCAGCTCGCGAAGGCGGCCGACAAGGAACTGCTCGACGCACTCGAATCCCAGGGGTTCAAGCTCAACTGGGGTCCCGACGGCACCGGGATCATCGGTGCGCACATGTCGGGCAAAGACAGCTACCAGATCGACATCGGCGCATCGCAGCTGATCGCCGACGGTCGGGTCCAACTGAAGCAGGGCGTCGAGGTCGCGGAGATCAAGGACGGCACGACGGTGGTGTTCACCGACGGGTCGGAGATGCGCGACGTCGAGCTGATCGTCTTCGCGACCGGCTACCACCAGTTCTGGGGCCATCTGAAGCCGGTCCTCGGCTCCGCGGCGGCCAGGATCGACAAGGCCTACGGTCGCGCCGCCGACGGCGAGTATGCGAACACCTGGCGCCGGTCGGCGCAGCCCGGACTCTGGTTCGGAACCGGCTTCATCCGGATGGCGCGTTTCTACACCCGCTTCACGGCCCTCCTGATCAAGGCGATCGAGGAGGGCATCGAGCCGATGGACCCGGAGACCCGCAAGCAGTAGAAGGGTTGCGTCTCGACCTGATCTTCGGTGTTCTCAACAGCGATATACGCTGTTGAGAACACCAAAGTCTATTGGCCGGCTCCGACCGCGTGCCGCCCGGCGATCCACGCGAATGTCATTCCCGGGCCGAGTGTTCCGCCCGGGCCGCCGTACGAGGCGCCGGTGGGTGACGAGACGTTGCCCGCCGCATACAGTCCGGTGATCACGTTGCCGTCGAGGTCGATCACGCGGGCGTGCTCGTCGACCTTGGGTCCGCCCTTGGTGCCGATCACGCCGGCGGTCAGTTCCATGGCGTAGAACGGACCGTCGGTGATCAGTCCGAGGGTGCCGTCGATGCTGCCCTTCTTGTACGGGTCGCCCCACCAGCGGTCGTGGGCGCTTTCGCCGCGGCCGAAATGCGGGTCTTTGCCCGCTGCGACGTTCGTGTTCCACTGCTCGACGGTGCGCTCGAGTTCGTCGCCGGGGACGCCGAGCGTCAGAGCGAGGTCGCGGAGTGTGGGTGCCTCGACCAGCCACGGAGGTGTGGTGCCCGCGTAGGCGCGACCCGTCGATCCGTAGGTGGTGAGGTAGGTGTGGTCGAAGACCAGCCACGCGGGCAAGTTGGCGTACCGGAATGCGGTGACGTCCTCCTGGTGGAATGCGCCCACGACGGAGTTGTAGCTGACGGCCTCGTTGGTGAAGCGTCGGCCGGTGCGGTTCACCATGATGCTGCGCGGCCGGGTGCGGTCGCCGTTGATCATCTCGAGGTTCATCGAGTTGATGCCCTCGGGGAGTTCGGTGATGGGGATCCACCAGGCTTCGCGCATGTTCTGGAGTGCTGCGCCCGCGCGCATTGCCATGCGCAGGCCGTCGCCGGTGTTGGTGGGGATCGAGGCGGGTTTCGTGACGTGGCCGCGCAGGAATGCGGCGCGGTACTCCTCGTTCCACTCGAACCCGCCGGTCGCCAGGATGACGGCGCGTGCGGCGTGGAGGGTTCGTCGTCCCTCTGCGGTCTCGACGACCACGCCGGTTGCCCGGCCGTCCTCGATGAGCAGGTCGTGTGCCGCCGTGGACACCTCGATCGTGACGCCCACCTGGAGGCAGGCATTCAGGAGAGCGCCGACGAGGCCGCCGCCCATGCCGCGCAGGTCGTCGGCCTCGCGGTGTGCCTTCTCTTCGTCGGTGGGGGCCTTGGGGACTGCGCAGCCGATCGCGGTCTCGTCCATGCGCAGGTAGGGGGAGTAGTAGGGCGTCACCTCGACTTTGTCCTGCCACTCGCCGAGGATGGGGAAGGGGAACAGTTCCTGCCCGAGTGTCCGGCCGCCCTCGGGTTTACCGCCGGGGTTCGACGGGTGGTAGTCGGGTAGGCCCGGCACGGCGAAGAACTTGACGCCGCCGTCGTCGGCGAGTGCGCGCACCATCTTCGGTCCGGCGTCCACGAAGGCACGGGCCAGGCGTTCGTCGAGGATGCCGCGGCCGAGTGACATCAGGTAGGTCATGGCGTCGTCGACGCTGTCCGTGGCGCCGATATCGGTCATGTACGGGTTGTTCGGGATCCAGACGTGACCTCCCGACCAGGCGGTCGTGCCGCCGATCCGGTGGTTCTTCTCCACGATGGTGACTCTGGCGCCTCCGTGTGCTGCGGTGAACGCGGCGGTGAGTCCGGCGGCGCCGCTGCCGAGGACGATGACGTCGTATGTTTCGGGTTCGGACACTCCGGCCTCCGGTTCGAGTGGGCTCTTGTGGCGTGTTGTGATCCTGATTACCATAGCGAAAGTGCATCAATAGAGACCAGCTGTTCAATATATACAACACGCGGCGAAGAGATGGTGGGTCGAATACCTATGCAGGAGATGTACGACGTAGTCGTTCTCGGGTCGGGAGCTGCCGGCCTCACCGCCGCGCTCGCCGCCGCGCTGGAAGGCGCCGACGTGGCGGTGCTCGAGAAAGCCGAGCTGATCGGTGGCACGACCGCACTGTCCGGTGCGGGAATCTGGGTTCCGGGCAACCCGGTCGCGGCCGAGAACGGCGTCGACGACTCACTCGAGGAAGGCCTGGCCTACCTCTCGAGCCTGTCCAACGGGATGATCCTGCCCGATCTTGCCGAGGCGCTGATCTCCGGCGGCCCTGGGTTTGTCGACTTCCTGCGCGAGCACACCGACCTACGCCTCCAGCTCGTCGAGGGGTATCCCGACTACCACCCCGAGCATCCCGGTGGAAAGCCCCATGGTGGCCGGACTCTCGAGCCCGGGCTGTTCTCTTTCGCCGGGATCGAGGAGTGGATCGACCGCATCGCCGGCGATATCCAACGCATCGTGCTGGTCGAAATGCCACTCGGCGGCGGGACGGGGGTCGTCGCGCCGGAGGTTCTCGCTGCCCGCGCGGAAGCCAAGGAAGAAGGGCTGGGTCGCGCGCTGGTCGGTGGCCTCCTGAAGGCGTGCCTCCAGCACGGGGTCGACGTGCGGACCGGGGCCCGGGCGCTGCGGCTGTGCACCGACGACGACGTCGTCGACGGTGTCGAGGTCGAGACCGACGACGGCATGAGGGCGATCGGAGCCTCTGCGATTGTGCTCGCGACCGGAGGGTTCGAGTACGACCCGGATCTGGTGCGCGACTTCCTGCGCGGGCCGCTGACGCGCCCCATCGGTGCACCGACGAACACCGGAGACGGCCTGAAGATGGCTATGAGAGTCGGTGCCCGCCTGGGCAATATGCGTGAAGCGTGGTGGTCGCCGTCGGTGCCGTGTCCGGGCATCCGGCGCGACGGCGAGCCGATCGCGATGCTGTCTTCGCGCGAGCGGGCGCTTCCCGGCTCGATCATGGTCAACCGCTACGGTCGCCGCTTCGCCAACGAGGCGGCGAACTACAACGCGTTCGGTGGTGCCTTCCATCATCTCGACGAATCGCGACTCGACTACCCGAATCTCCCGGCGTACATGATCTTCGACCAGTCCGCCGTCGACCGCTTCGGCGTATTCGGCGGTCGCCCGGGGGCTCCGGTGCCCGAGTGGGTCGTCCGGGCGTCGTCCATCTCGGAACTGGCTGCAGCACTGGATCTTCCGATCGACGCGGTGACGGACACCGTCGCACGGTTCAATGGCCATGCGGCGCAAGGCGTCGACCCGGATTACTCGCGGGGCCGTAGTGCGTTCGATCGTTTCCCCGGTGGGAGGATGGGCGACCCGGATTCCCCCGGTGCAACGCTCGGCCCGGTCGGGACGGCGCCGTTCTATGCCGTCGAGGTGATCAGTTCGGCGCTCGGCACGAAGGGCGGCCCTCGCACCGACGCCGAGGGGCGGGTTCTCGACGTCGACGGCGATGCGATCGAAGGGTTGTATGCGGCGGGCAACGTGATGGCCAACCCGAGCGGGATGGTCTACGGCGGCGCCGGTGCCACCCTCGCGGTCGCCGGGGTGTGGGGGATTGCAGCAGGTCGTGCTGCTGTCGCGGATCGCGTCCCGACACGTTCCGAAGCGATGAAGACGTGAGCGAGCATGTAAGCAAGCCAATTCGTTCAAAAGATGGACGAACCGTCTATTGACTTGTCGAACCATCCATCTATAGCGTGTGACTGGGATTACAGGACGACTCTCGATGCCACCTCTGATCTGAAGGACGCCCCATGACGACTCGGCGTTATCTCCATCTGAACCTCGTCGGCAACGACATCAACCTCCACATGGGGGCTCCCTCGTACGAACAGCAGCACCACGCCGGTACGGCGCTCATAGACCCGTTCGAGCGGCTGATGACCTACGGCCACCTCGGCGATGAAGGGCTCTTCACCGCGATCTTCCTCGGCGACGTACCCGGCATGCCGAACTCACCCGCATTCGACGGAGGGCCGGCCGAGCCGATCACCGCGCTGACCGCGATGGCCCGCGAGACCAAGTACGTCGGTCTCATCGCCACCGCATCCACGACGTTCTACGACCCGTACACACTCGCACGCCTCATCGCCTCGCTCGACCAGGCATCCGACGGGCGAGCCGGGCTCAACGCGGTCACCACCGTCGGCGACGCGCTTGCACTGAACTACAGCAAGACCAGCCACCCCGACCGCGAGACCCGATACCGGCGCGCCACGGAATTCCTCGACGTCACCGAAGCCCTCTGGGCCAATCGGGAGGTGCGCCGCGACCCCGATGGCGTCACGCGCTACTACGCCTCGCCGATCAACCACAAGGGCGAGTCCTTCAGTGTCATCGGCCCGCTCAACGTCGCGCCGAGCCGTCAGGGCCGGCCATTGGTCGCGCAGGCGGGTGGATCCGGTCCTGGCATCAAGGTCGCCGCGCGGCACGCCGACATGGTGTTCACTGCAGCATCCAACCGGGAGCGCGCGGCCGCATACCGGGAGGATCTCGACAAGGCGCTCGCCGACGCAGGACGCCCCGTCGGGAGCGTCCCGGCAGTGCCCGGCCTCATTCCCTATGTCGCGCGCACTGCGAAGGAGGCCGAGGAGCAGATGCTCGCCCTGGACGAGTTCGTCCCGTGGGAACTCCTCGCGCCGAAAGTGCTGGTGCAGTTCGGGTTGGAGCCGATTTCGTTCGACAGTGTCGAAGATCGGTTCCCTTTCGAGAAGATGCCGAAGCCGGCCGATGTCGAGAAGACCATCAAGAGCACCTTCGGGAACTACGTCGGTCTCTACGACTGGATCGAGGCACATCCCGGCGCCACGGTCCGCGAGGTCACGGCGCAGTCGCTCGGTCGGGGCGGTGCCCAGCACCGTAAGTTCGTCGGGTCGTACGACGACATCGTCGACGATTTCGAGGCGTGGTACGACGACGGCAACGTCGGAGGGTTCAACCTCATGTTCCCTGTCGGCCCGGCATCGATCCGCGACTTCATCGACGAGGTGATTCCCCGCATGATCGATCGCGGGATCTACCGATCGACCCCCGACGACCGGCCGCTGCGGGAACGCTTCGCGTGAGCAGTAGCCTGCCGAGAGGTGAAAGGAACCGAGCATGCCGGAGACGTTGACGCCGCCGGGCCCGAAACCCGAAGGCTTCGACCCGGATTGGGTGCGGGCCAAGCACGCCTACGAGCGTGCCAAGAGGATCCGACGCGACGGCGTCGAGCAGTTCGTCGAGGTCACTGCCGAGTTCTCGCACTGGGAGGACGATCCCTACGTCGAACGGATCGAACGCGATCCGGTGGCCGACGAGGTCGAGATCCTGATGATCGGTGCCGGACTCGGCAGCCTGATCGCCGCGGCACGGATGCGTGAGGCAGGCCTCGACGGCATCAGGTTGCTCGACCGGGCCGGCGGTGTCGGCGGAACCTGGTACTGGAACCGCTATCCCGGCGTCCAATGCGACATCGAGTCGTACATCTACATGCCGCTCTTGGAAGAACTCGGCTACGTCCCCACCCAGAAGTACGCGTACGGCGCCGAAATCCGTGAGCATCTGGAGGCGATCGCGCACAAGTACGACCTGGTGCGCGATGCGCTCTTCCACACCACCGTCACAGGCATGGTGTGGGACGAGGCGGACGATCGTTGGATCGTGGAGACCGATCGCGGCGACCGCATCCGCGCCCGGGTCGTGGTGGTCTCGCCGGGTTCACTTGTGCGTCCGAAACTTCCTGGCATTCCCGGCATCAACGAGTTCGAAGGCCACACCTTCCACACCAGTCGCTGGGACTACGGGTATACCGGGGGAGGCGAGTTCGGTGAGCTGACCGGGCTGCAGGACAAGTCCGTGGGCGTCGTCGGCACGGGTGCCACCGGCCTGCAGGTGGTGCCCCATCTCGGTCGATGGGCCCAGCAGCTCTATGTCTTCCAGCGGACACCGAATGCTGTCGACGAGCGGGGCAACAAGCCCACCGACCCCGACTGGGCCGCGAATCTCGGGCCCGGATGGCAGCGCGAGCGGATGGAGAACTTCACCCGCTACACCGCGGGCGTGGAGAGCCACACCGACCTCGTCGACGACGGCTGGACCCGCGTGGCTTCCGAGGTCACCAAGACCGCGATCCAGCAGGAGAACGACCGCCGGGGCACACCGATGACCGCGGAGGAGATCGGCGAGTTCCTGTTCGAATCCGACTACAAATCCATGGAGCGCGTGCGCGACAGGATCGACTCCATCGTCACCGACAAGGCCACCGCCGAGGCACTCAAGCCCTGGTACAAGCGGCTCTGCAAGCGTGTCGGGTTCCACGACGAATTCCTGCCCACATTCAATCGCGACAACGTCGAACTCGTCGACACCGACGGGCGCGGAATCGAGCGCCTGACCCGCGACGGGGTCGTCGTCGGTGGCAAGGAATACAAGATCGACGCGTTGATCTTCGCAACGGGATACGACGTCAGCAGCAGCTACACCCGCCGGGCCGGATTCGACATCATCGGCCGCGACGGCATCCACCTGAGCGACAAGTGGAAGAGCGGACCGCGTACCTTCCACGGCCTGCAGTCCAACGGATTCCCCAACTGCTTCTTTCTCGGCTACACACAGACCGGCATCGCGAACAACTACACGCACACCGCCGAGGAACGCGCCCGCCACCTCGTCTATCTGCTCCAGCAGCGCGTCGAGCGGGGCGCAACCACGATCGAGGCAGACCTCGAGGCGGAAGACAGCTGGGTCGCCACCATGCAGGAACTCTCCAAGCCGGGACAGGCCTTCTATGCGGACTGCACCCCCAGCTACCTCGACAACGAGGGCGACAGCGGCAATCCCGACGGACTCGTCGCGGCCAACTACGGCGGCGGCCCGATCCAGTTCTTCGACATGCTGGCCCGATGGCGGGACAGCGGACAGATGGACGGCGTCACGCTCTCGTAGCGCCCTTGGTACCCAGTCACCGTTACGGAGTGAAGTACACATGACAGAGAATTCCGCGACCGGCGTCGATGAGGCAGTGCTGAACTTTCCCGTCGAACGCGACGCGCGTTGCCCGTTCGACGTCCCGGCAGAACTCATCGACTCGGCGGCCAACCGGCCACTGAGGCGCGTCCGCATCTGGGACGGCAGCACACCGTGGCTGGTCACCGGGAACGCCGAATTGCGCGTGTTGGCACTGGATCCTCGAATCAGCACCGACGATCGCCTGACAGGCTTTCCGCACTGGAATGCGGGCAGGGCGGCCATCGCTCCGATGCGACCCGACAGCATCTTCAACACCGACGGGCCCGGGCACCTGAGGCTCCGGCGCATGATGACACGCACCTTCTCGTACAAGCGTGTGGAAGCGCAGCGCGAAAAGATCCAGCAGGTGACCGACAAGCTCATCGACGACATGCTCGCCGGGCCGAATCCGGTCGACCTCGTACCGGCATTCGGTCTGCCGCTTCCGTCGTTCATGATCTGCGAGCTTCTCGGAGTTCCCTACGAC
Source organism: Rhodococcus sp. NPDC060086 (assembly GCF_042730275.1). Taxonomy (NCBI): domain Bacteria; kingdom Bacillati; phylum Actinomycetota; class Actinomycetes; order Mycobacteriales; family Nocardiaceae; genus Rhodococcus; species Rhodococcus sp. NPDC060086. The sequence goes on along the minus strand of NZ_JBHWWZ010000021.1, from coordinate 5,976 downwards.
AACCATGATTTCTTCCAGGAACACGCCTCGGCGGCGATGGATCGCTACGCCACACCGGAACTGCAGGAGCGGCTGTTCACGGCGATGCGCGGTTACATGCGCGAGGTCATCGAAGAGCGACTCGCTTCCTCGGAGGAGTCGACGGGAGTGATCGCGGAGTTCGCCGACAACATTCGTGCGGGTGACATGACGATCGACGAGGGTGTGGCGCTTGCCAACGGTCTGCTGTCGGCCGGGCACGAGACCAGCGCCGGAATCATTTCACTCGGAACGTTGGCGCTGCTCCACAATCCCGAGCAGCTCGAGTTCCTGCGCAACAACGACGATCCCAAGTCCATCGCCCCTGCGGTCGAGGAACTCCTGCGGTATCTGAGCATCGTCCACAACGGACAGCGCCGGATTGCTCTGGAGGACATCGAGATCGGTGACGTCGTGATTCGTGCGGGCGAGGGTGTCGTCCTCGACTATGCCGCAGGAAGCTGGGATGCACGGACTTTCGACGAGCCGCGCCAACTCGACGTGGCTCGGGCGGGGAACAAGCATCTCGCCTTCGGGTTCGGCCCGCACGGCTGCATCGGTCAGCAGCTCGCCCGCGTCGAACTTCAGGTCGCGTTCTCCACGCTCATCCGCCGTATTCCGACTCTGGAGCTTGCCGTCCCCATCGACCAGATCGAGTTCAAGCACGACCGGCTCGCCTACGGCGTCTACTCCCTGCCCGTGAGTTGGTGACGGGCAGGGAGTTCCGACTTCAGCTCTGACCCGGCGTCGTCATCGTGCTGCCCGCGGCTGTGCCGCCGTCGACGCGGAGGACGGCGCCGGTGACGTAGGCGGCGCGGTCGCTGGCCAGATAGACGGCGGCTTCGGCCGCGTCGTCGACCGTTCCCTCGCGGTTGAGGGGCCGCTTCTTCGACTGCGTAGTGCGCACGCTCGCAATCATCGCTTCGCGCTCCTCGCCCTCGAGTGCAGTGGTCGACGATGCCAGCAGTTCTGTCGGGATACTCCCCGGGGCAAGGCAGTTCACGCGGATTCCATGGACACCGAGGTCGATGGCCGCCGACTTCGTGAAGTGGATGACGGCAGCTTTGGATGCCCGGTACGTGATCACTCCCCGGCCGGCCATGATGCCGCCGATCGAGGACGTGTTGATGATCGATCCGCCACCGTTCGACGCCATGTACTTGGCTGCTGCCTGCGTACCCACCATCACGGCGCGCAGGTTGATGGCGAAGATCTTGTCGAAGGCTTCGAGGTCGTCGTCGAGGAAGCTGGCATGGATCGGGCCGGAAATGCCGGCGTTGTTGACCAGTACGTCGAGGCCCCCGAACGTCTGTACCGCGAAGTCCACCAGTGCACGCACCTGGTCGATGTCGGAAACATCGGTTTCGCGGAACACCGCTGCGGGGGCGAGGGAGTCGGCCAAGGCCTTACCCTCGTCGCGATTCACATCGGCAATTACCACGCTAGCGCCTTCGCGGACGAAGTGTTCGACCGTCGCGCGACCGATTCCAGTGGCGCCACCTGTGACGATGGCTGTCTTGCCGGTGAGTTCTGAAGACATGTAAGCACTCTCGCATCTCGGACGGTTCGACGTTCATGGCATCCAACTACTGGACGCATTGTCTATCAATAAGTGGGGCCTGCCAAGAGTTGTTGTGTTCGATGGGAACATGCGTTCGACTCGAGGTAGTGTGTGGAACGCGCGGGCTGGTGAGGCGTCAGGCCTGGGAAGCATCGGCCCGCGCTCATTCCGATCGCAGTGGGCTTGCCAGAACAAGGCGGGCGTAACGATCCGGACGCAATTGTCGATCTAGTGCCGACCATGTAATCCGCTCGAAGGGTGCCGTTTTCGTGAAGCGAAAGTTCACTGCCGTTGTCTTGGGTTGCGCTGCAGTTGCCTTGATCGTGCCGGGTACCGCGAATGCGGTGCCGACGGGAAGCGCCGGTTCGGGTAGCGCCGCAGTGGCACTGGCCTCTCTGTCCTGGCTGCCGCACCTCGCGGAAGCGGCTGTCAATTGCCTCATCAGCGGAACTCCCATGCAGCAGTGCGGTACCACAGGTATCGACACCCCAGGGACAATTATCGGGGGCTGATCTCCCAGCCGCGCCACGCTCCATAAGCGCCCGAAATGATGGTTGATGTGTTGATATATCGTGCATCAACCATCATTTGGTGCATTTCTACCGCGACCACTCGCGTCGGTCGTGATCTGGGTGGCGACGGTACGGGTAGGCAGCAACGTGAAACCGCCCCGGGCGGAGTTCTCTCTTGTCAGGGTGAGTGCGCCCAGAGCGATGACCGCGCTGACGATCATGGCGAAGGCCATGGGGGTGGCGGTGTGCTCGCCGCCGATGCCGACGAGCGGGGAGATCGCGGCAGCGAGAAGGAACTGGAGGGCTCCGAGGATGGCGGAGCCGGTGCCTGCGGCTTGTCGTGCCTGCCCGAGGGCGAGGGTGGTGGCGTTGGCGATAACCAGACCGAGGCTGCCCATGGTGGCCCACAGTGCAATCAGTGTGACCCACAGGGTGGGTCCGACGAGGCTGTTGATCAGCATCACGGCGGAGAACGCAGCAAGCAGCGTCAGGCCGATTCGCAGGGTGGCGCGGTCGCCGAGGCGGGCGACGACGGCGCCGTTGGCGACACTGAAGACGACCAGGCCAAGTGCGTTGGCGGTGAAAACGACGGTGTACCAGGCGGTCGAGAGGCCGTGGACGTTCTGCACGACGAACGGGGACGCCGAGATGTAGGCGAACATGACGCCGAATGCGAACGCGTACGCCAGGGTGAACCCGACATACCGACGATTGCGGAGGACGATTCGGGCCTCCCGGAGCATCGCGGCGGAACCACCGGCGGTGCGTCGTTCCTGGGGATGGGTTTCGGGCAGCACGGTCAGCACGCACACGAACATCAGCGCGGACAGCAGGGTCAGGACCCAGAACACCGCGCGCCATCCGAAGCCGGTGACGACCATGCCGCCGAGCAGCGGGGCGATGACGGGGGCCACGGCGTTGATGACGACGAGCAGACCGAACAGTTTCGCCGCGGCGCCGCCACGGGCGCGGTCGGAGATGACGGCGCGGCCCAGCACGATGCCTGCCGCCCCGGCGAATCCCTGCACGAATCGTGCCGCGGCCAGGAGCTCGATGCTGGGCGCGAGAGCACACGCCGCACTGAACACTGCGCAGACCAATGTTCCGATGAGCAGTAGTGGCCGCCGACCGTACCGGTCCGAGAGCGGCCCGAACACGAGCTGCCCTGCGGCGAGGCCGATCAGGAATGTCGTCAGGGTCAACTGCACTGCGGACGCGCTGGTGTCGAACTCGATCGCCATCGCGGGAAACGCCGGCAGGTACATGTCGATGGCCAGAGGTGCCACTGCGGCCAGCAGCGCGAGCGTGGCGACCACCTTCGCCGGCAGGTGGGACGGTCGATCGCCGTCCGGGGGTTCGGGTCGGTCCGCGTGCGGGGGAGCGGCGGTGGTCTCGTCCTTGTCGTGCACGGCCGTGCCGCTTTCGTGCGAGCGCTGGTTCACATCAAACCTTCAGTTCATGTGTAGTGTTATATCTAAATTTATATGTATATTAGGGGTAAGCTGTCGGGGTGTCCAACGCCAACGCTGCTCCTATGGTCGATGTCTCGCATCTAGCCCAGACGGCGCGCTCGTTGGTGTGGGCGCTGCGCCGCTTCGGGGAGCGCGAGGCCGGCTTGTCCAGGCTTCCGCAGTCGGAAATCGAGGTGCTCCGTGCTCTCGAGGAGAGTCCCGGAAGCACCGTGTCCGAGATTGCTCGGTTCCTGGGTTTGCAGAGCAGCAATGTGAGTACCACCGTCCGCAGCCTGGTCGGCCGGGGATTGCTTGAAAAACGAGCGGATCCCGACGACGGGCGCTCGCACCGGCTGTATCAGACGGCCGTGGCTCGAAGCAACAACCGTGCGATCGACGACATGTGGGTCCGCGGAGTTCGGCGTCTCATGGAGGAGATGAGTCCTGAGGAGGCAGCAAAGCTGGCCGAGGCTGCTCCGTTGCTGGCGCGCCTCGGTTCCCTGTCCACTGACTGAGCATCTTTCGAGCGATACTGCGGCGTCGGACCACGGGACTGGCGTGTGCGATTCGCGAGCGTCGAAAGCGCGCGGCGTTCGGGACCCCCTCTCGACCGGGCGACGAATCCTCGCAAACCCTTCCCCTTAGGTGAAACGTGTTCTAGATTCTGGGGCAAGGTTCGTCGAGGTGGATGGTTGCAGGAGGGATGCGCAGTGAAGTTCAACCTTGCTGATGTTTTCGAGACGACCGCGGCCGCGGTGCCGGATCGGATAGCGCTCACCTACGAAGACCTGAACCTCACGTACGCAGAACTGGACGCGGAGTCCAACCGCACCGGACAGCTCTTCGCGCAGGCGGGGATCTCCAAGGACGATCACGTCGCGGTGTTTCTCAAGAACAGCGTCGAGCACGTCACCAGCATCCTCGGTCTCATCAAGATCAGAGCTGTGCCGATCAACATCAACTACCGCTACACACCCACCGAGCTCGAATACATCTTCACCAACTCCGATTCGGTGGCGGTGGTCGTCGAACTTCCCGAACATCAGCAGGTTCTTGCGCCGTTGCTCGAGAGCTGTCCGTTGATCCGCACTGTCTTCGTCGTCGGTGAGGTAACCGACGAGCTGAAGCAGGCCGCCGAACAGCGATCCGTCGGCGTGGTCTCCTTCTCCGACGCGCACGAGCTGCCGGCCACCGCAGAGTTTCCTGCGCGCTCGGGCGACGACCTCTACCTGCTCTACACGGGCGGAACCACCGGATACCCGAAGGGTGTCATGTGGCGGCACGACGACTTCTTCCGCAAACCGCTGTCCGGTGGTAATCCGTACGGCACTGAGCCGCGCAAGGACCTCGCCGAAGTGGCAGCGGGAGCGAAGGAGTTCCCCGACCTCGCGTTCCTCATCGCTGCGCCCCTCATGCACGGCGCAGCCCTGTATTCGCTTTTCACCTTCTTCACGCTCGGCGCGCGGGTCGTCCTGAGGCGCGAATTCGACCCGAAGAGGGTCGTCGAGGCCATCGAGAAGGGCAAGGTGCAGGTGATCCTCATCGTCGGCGACGGCATGGGATTGCCCTTGGTCGACGAGATGGAACGCAGGAAGGACGAGGTCGACTTCAGCTCGCTGTTCTCCATCACCTCGGGCGGCGCCATCTGGTCGACGAGCGTGCGCGACCGCATGCTCGCTGTGAAGCCGGATCTGTTGCTACGCGACAACTTCGGCGCATCGGAAACGGGCAACGACGGCGCGTTCGACGTCGACGAAGACGGAAACCTGCGAATGCCGCCGACGCCCAACATGATTCTCGTCGACGAACGGCTCGAGCCCATCCCGCCGGGCTCGGACGACGTCGGTTACATCGCCCGCATCGGCCACGTTCCGCTCGGCTACTACAAGGACGACGAGAAGACCGCCCAGACCTTCCCGGCACGCGCCGACGGCTCGCGCCTGTCGATCCTCGGCGACATGGGTCGAGTGGAGGCCGACGGCACCATCGTCTTCCTCGGTCGCGGCTCGCAATGCATCAACACCGGTGGGGAAAAGGTTTTCGCCGAAGAGGTCGAGTCGGCGCTCCATGCGCATCCGTCGGTCGCCGACGCCCTCGTCGTACCCGTGCCGGACGAACGAATGGGACAGGCCGTCGCGGCGGTCGTCGCCATCTACCCGGATGTCGACGAGTTGACACTGGAGGCCGTCCAGGAGCATTGCCGTAAGTCGTTGGCCGGATACAAGATCCCGCGATCGATCGTCGTGGTCGACGAAGTGAAGCGCACGCCGGCCGGTAAGGCGGACTACCGGTGGGCCACCGCTCAGGCCGCGAAGTAGGCCGTACCGGCCTGATCGAAAAGTGTGGTTGCGCGGCCGGGGGGGTGGGGGGGGTGCACCAATGTTGTGTGGGAAAGAGGTTGTGGTGAGTAACCCGGGCGGGGGGGGGGGCCCGC
>NZ_JBHWWZ010000020.1:0-85057 GCF_042730275.1 Rhodococcus sp. NPDC060086 | reverse complement strand
GAAGGTCGCCCTCGCCCCGAACCTGGACATCGCCGATGTCGCCGAAGCGATCGACGCCGCCGAGACGCGCGTGCGCGCAGCAGTCCCCTCGTCCGGCAGGTCTCAGCGACCGAAGATCCACAGGCACACACCCGCTGCGACACCGATCAGCAGTGCCACGAACGACCCGACGAACGGCCGTGTCGCCCACTTGCGCGGGCCGTCCACAGCGATCCGTCCCGGACCGGTGAGCGTGAGCGCTACCGCGGCGGCGGCGAGGAGTGCTTCGAATTCGAAGCCTGTCTGCTCGGCTGCGAAGAACTGAACACCGGGGGCGAGCTCGTGTTTGAACAGCACCGCATTGATCATGATCGCCACGATCGCGGCCGCGGCGAGCGGTGTCAGGAGACCGAGCACGAGAAATGCTCCGGCAGCGAGCTCACCGACTGCACCGACGATCGCCAGGATGCCCGGTTGCTGGTAGCCCGCCTCGCGAAGCAGTTCCTCGAACCCGTCCAGCCCCGGGCCACCCCACAGTCCCACCAACTTCTGCAGTCCGTGGGCGATCAGGATTCCGCCGACCGCGAGCCGGAGCACCAGAAGCCCCAGGTCGAGAGTTCCGCGGCGGGCTTTGACGACGGGCGGTTCCCCGGTATCCACCGGACCCGCCGCAGCAGGCTGGTGAATCTGCTCGGTCGGCGCCGCGTAGGGCGCGTTGTACCCGGAATTGTCGAGTGCTGAATTGTCGAAGCCTAGGTCGTCGTCGGATTCGAGCATCGAAGGTCGATCCCGACGCATCGACAGCGTCGGTTCGTCGTAGGGACTCGAACCCGCGTCCGGCCCGCGGCCGGTCTCCTTCTCGGTCACCCTTCCAGAGTAGGTCTCCGTACCTCCCTGTACCCGGCATACGCGCCGCCGCGCGTCGTCCCGGTAACGTCTGCTGCATGACGAGGGGCGCGCGGTCGACGGTTTCGTGGAGGATGCGTACGAGCGCGGCGGCCCTGGCGATCGGGGTGCTTCTCGTTCCGTCCTGCGCACGATTCGACGACGCGGCCACCACACCGTTCACACCCGCTCCGTCGTTCGACGCCGGCGGCGTCGGCCCGGAGGAATCGCCGAGCACGACCACCACCCCGAGCACCCCGCCCGTCCCTCCGGGGCCATGCGTCGACCCCGATCCCGCGGTGATCGCGACGTGTCTCGACACCACCGGCGGCCTGATCGCGCTTCCCGACGGCAACTCCGCTCTCGTGACCGAGCGCCGGACGGGGCGCATCCTGCGGGTTGCGGTCGGTGAAGAACCCGTCGAGGTCGCGACGGTTCCGGTCGACGGCTCCGGCGACGGCGGACTGCACGACGTCGTCCTGTCCCCCACCTACAACGAGGACCGCCTCCTCTACGCATACATCACCACCCCCTCCGACAACCGGGTGGTTCGGATCGCCGCCGGCGATGTCCCCAAGGACGTTCTGACCGGGATCCCACGCGGCGCTACCGGGAATGCGGGTGCGCTCGAGTTCACCTCACCGACCGAACTCGCTGTTCTCACCGGCAATGCCGGCGACCCGGCAGCTGCAGACAATCCGTCGTCGCTGGCAGGCAAGCTCCTCTCGCTTCCACTGCCCGCGCCCGGCGCAACCGCGGCACCGACCGTGACGCTCTCCGGTCTCGGTGAAGCCGGAGACGTGTGCCGTGATCCGAACGGCGGCCTGTGGGTCACCGACCGCACCGTGCTCGAAGACCGGTTGCAGCGGGTGAGCATGGACGGCGCGGCGGCGGCAGGGCCCGCCTGGACATGGCCGGAGAAACCCGGTGTGGCGGGCTGTGCGGCTGCTCCCGACGGTCTCGCGGTGTCGCTCACCGGTGGCAAGGCGGTCGCGGTGCTGTCGATCGATCCCGGAACCGGCGCGGTGACGGCAGCACCGACGGTAACGCTCGAGGATCGCTACGGCATGCTTCGTGGTGCGTCCGCCGGACCCGAAGGCCTGCTGTGGGTTTCGACGGTGAACAAGTCGGGCGACGAGCCCGGCCCCAACGACGATCGCGTTATCCGCATTCAGTTCCCTGCCGGTGGTGGAGGATTCGACTGATCCCGAGCTCGAACAGTTTCCTCCAGTTCTGCGGCTTTCCGCAGGTAGACAACTACCGGACAACCTGAGGAAACCCTCGCGACGGGAGGAAGCTCTCGTTCCGACGCCTGAACCTGCCGTGTTACATGTAACATCGTGCCATGGCGAGTACACGCGATCGGGTGGCCGAACACCGTCGACGATTGCGAGCCCAGGGCCTGCGGCCGGTGCAGATCTGGGTGCCCGACGTACGGGCCGCAGAGTTCGTCGCTGAGGCGCACCGGCAATCGGCCGCCGTGGCAACCGGCGAACACGAAATCGACGACCAAGCGTTCGTCGACGCCATCTCCGCAGACTGGGATGACGAGCCGGAGTCCGCCGAGTGAGACGCGGCGATGTCTACACTGCCGCCGCACGCGGCACCTACAGTGGAAAACCTCGACCCGTCGTCATCGTTCAGGATGATCGGTTCGACGCCACCGCATCCGTCACGATCTGCCCGATGACGACCCATCTCGTCGATGCGCCACTGCTGCGCGTGGCCATCGACGCGACACTCACTTCCGGCCTCGACCAACCGAGTCACCTCATGGTCGACAAGCTGACAACGATGCCTCGCCATGCTCTACGTGATCGTCTCGGCCGCCTCTCCGACGACGACCTGGTCCGGCTCGACCGCGCGCTGATCGTGTTCCTGGGCCTCGCAGACTGATCGGACACCGTCCCCGACATGAACCCATCGTCGCCGTGCAGCCACGATCTACCGGTCGGGACCGATACGGTTCGGATCCGCTGGATCGGCCAATGGCTGAAGACTTGGACGCGGCAGCAGACCGGCGAGCGTCGGCATGATCAGCACGGTGATCGCTCCCGCCGCGACCAGGATCGACGCGCTGGCGTTGGACATGTGCCCCGCCGACACGGCGATACCCGTGACCGCGACGATCAGCGGCAGACCTGTCGTGGAGTACAACGCAATCTGCACCTGCTCGGACGTACCGAACCGGGCCCCTTCCGCATCGCGGTCGAACCGGGCTGCGACGAAGACCGGCACCCCGCGCACGACGACCAACAGGGCGAGGAACGCGGCCAACACCCCGGGTGCCTCTGCCACGGCGTGCACATCGATCGCCATTCCCGACGTGACGAAGAAGATCGGGATCATGAATCCGTACGCGAGCCCGTCCAGTTTCGATTCGAGTTGTTCGTCACCCTTCGGCACTGCCCGTCGCAGGATGAACCCGGCAGCGAACGCCCCGAGGATCACATCCAGATCGAACACGGCCGCCACGGCGATGAGTCCGACAAGTAGGAGCATCACCAACCGGACCGGGGTCTGCGCAGTGGTGTCGGACGTGCTGCGGACGAACTGCAGGAACTGTGACCCTTCTCGCATGAACCACCGAGGGAGCAGCGCGACGAGAACGGCGACGACCGCGAACAGCCCCAGGACGATCAAGGATCCGACAGCGCCACGGGTTCCCAACAGGACTGCCATCGCGATCACCGGCAGGAGTTCGCCGACCGCCCCGTGGTTGAGCACCGACCGGCCGAGCCGAGTCGTGACAAGGCCGCGGTCGGCGAGAATCGGCAGCAGGGTGCCGAGCGCCGTCGACGTGAGCGCAATCGCCACAGCGACCCCGGCGTGCACTACGTCCAGCACCGACAGCACAGCCACCGCGCCGACAGCGAGCCCGAAACACACGACCCAGGTGACGAGCGCGCGGCGCCCACCGCGGCCGGTGAGTTCCTTCGGGTCGATCTCGTAGCCCGCGAGCAGGAACAGCAGTCCCAACCCGAGTTCCCGCAGCATGTCGATCTCGGTGTCGACCGAGGCGATCCCGAGCGCGTACGGCCCGATCACGACACCGGCGACGAGCAGCAGCACGACCTCGGGCACAAGCCTGCGCGGTAGCGAACCGGCGATGAGCGGCGCGAGGACCGCCGCCACCGTGATCCAGAGGAGCGAGGTGGCGACGGCTGCGTCCATGAATCGCTACATTAGCGACGCAAGATCAGCTGCATGAGGCGATCACGAGTTCCTTGACGCGAGCGGGATCGGCCTGGCCGCGAGTCGCCTTCATGACGTCGCCGACGATCTTGCCTGCGGCCGCAACCTTGCCGGAGCGGATCTTGTCGGCGATATCGGGGTTCGCGGCGAGCGCCTCGTCGACGGCAGCCTGCAGCTTGCTGTCGTCGCGCACGACGACGAGCTCGGGGTGTGCTTCGAGGATCTGGGAGGGCTCGCCCTCGCCTTCGAGCACGAAGTCGACGACCTTGCGAGCGAGCTTGTTCGTCAGCTTGCCCTCGGCGACGAGTGCGATGACCTGCGCGAGCTGCTCCGGCGTGATGGGCAGTTCGACGAGTTCGACGCCGCGAGTGTTGGCCTGCTGCGAGAGATAGGCGACCCACCACGAGCGTGCCTCCGACGCCGGAGCACCTGCATCGACCGTCGCGATCACCAGATCGAGAGCACCGGCGTTGACGAGGTCGCGCATCTCTTCGTCGGACACGCCCCAGTCTGCCTGGATGCGGGCGCGGCGCAGCCACGGCAGTTCGGGCAGCGTCGCGCGCAGGTCCTCGATCCACGCGGCATCGGGGGCGACGGGCTCGAGATCGGGTTCGGGGAAATAGCGGTAGTCCTCCGCGGTCTCCTTGCGGCGACCGGGCGAGGTGCTGCCGTCTGCTTCCTGGAAGTGGCGGGTCTCCTGGATCACTTCACCGCCACCGACGAGGACGGCCGCCTGCCTGCGCATCTCGTAGCGCACCGCGACCTCGACCGACTTGAGGGAGTTGACGTTCTTGGTCTCGGTGCGGGTGCCGAGTTCCTTCGCGCCGATCGGCATGAGGGAGATGTTCGCGTCGCAGCGCATCGAGCCCTGATCCATCCGGACGTCGGACACGTCGAGTGCCTTCAGCAGATCGCGCAAGGCCGTGACATACGCGCGGGCCACCTCGGGAGCGCGCTCCCCTGCGCCGGAGATCGTCTTGGTGACGATCTCCACCAGCGGGACCCCGGCGCGGTTGTAGTCGAGCAGCGAGTGGCTGGCACCGTGGATCCGGCCGGTCGCGCCGCCGACGTGCAGCGACTTTCCGGTGTCTTCCTCCATGTGGGCGCGCTCGATCTCGACGCGCCAGGTGGTGCCGTCGTCGAGCACGACGTCGAGGTAGCCCTCGGTCGCGATCGGCTCGTCGTACTGCGAGATCTGGTAGTTCTTCGGCTGATCCGGGTAGAAGTAGTTCTTCCGCGCGAACCGGCCCCACGGGGTGATCGAGCAGTTCAGCGCCAGACCGATGCGGATCGCGGATTCGACCGCCTGCTGGTTGACCACCGGCAGTGCACCGGGCATGCCCAGGCACACGGGGCACACCTGAGTGTTCGGTTCGGCGCCGAATTCCGTGGGGCACGGGCAGAACATCTTGGTGGCGGTGTGCAGCTCGACGTGCACCTCCATGCCCATCACAGGCTCGAACTTCGCGAGCACGTCGTCGTAGGCGAGTAGGTCAGCAGACACGGAGGCAGTCATGCTCACGATTTTAGACGGCGACCGCCACCGTGCGACCCCCACCGTCGGTCGGCGCCGAATCAGCCGAAGATGACGCGCATCTCCTGGTAGCGCTCGTCCGGCACGTACTTGGGGTCGGCGAGCGCCTCGTCGAATCCGACGCGCGCGATGTCGGTTCCGTGCAACGCAACCATGTGCCCCCACTCTTGGTCGGCCACGAGGTCGGTGACCGCCATGCCGAGGCGAGTCGCGAGAACGCGATCGAACCCGGTCGGGACACCGCCGCGCTGGATGTGCCCGAGCACGGTTGCGCGTGTCTCGATCCCGGTGTGTTCTTCGATGAGCGGGGCGAGTACCTCGGCGATACCACCGAGGCGGGGCCGGTCGAATCCGTCGAGGCCCTTCGTCGAGTGCGCTTCCGTCATCTCGGGCAGGGTGAAACCTTCGGCGACGACGACCATCGGTGCGCGTCCCCGGTCGCGCACACTGGTGACCCATGCGCAGATCTGTTCGAGGCTCTCCGGTTGCTCGGGGATGAGGATGGCGTGCGCGCCGCCGGCAGTCCCCGAGTGCAGGGCGATCCATCCGGCGTGCCTGCCCATCACCTCGAGGACCATGCAGCGCTTGTGTGAGTTTCCCGTGGTGCGGAGGCGGTCGATTGCGACGGTGGCGATCTCGACGGCAGTGTCGAAGCCGAATGTGTAGTCGGTCCGGCTGAGATCGTTGTCGATGGTTTTGGGGACGCCGACGATCCTGATGCCTTCCTCGAACAGCCGCTTCGACGCGGATGCGGTGCCTTCCCCGCCGATGGCGACGACCGCGTCGATCCCGAGCTCGTCGAGTGTGGCCTGGATGTTCTGCGCTCCCCCGCGCGGCCCCTGGTACGGACCGAACCGGCTCGTACCCAAAATGGTGCCGCCCTGCTGGGCGAGCCCCCGAACCCGGCTGCGGTCCAAGGGAATCACGTCACCGTCGACGAGTCCTCGCCAGCCGTCCAGGAATCCGACGAACTCCTGTGCATGCACCTCGGTGCCTTTGAGGACCGCGCCCCGGATCACCGCGTTGAGGCCGGGGCAGTCGCCGCCGCTGGTGAGAATGCCGATCCGCGTCATCCGCAACCTTTCGCTGGAGTGTGCCTTCGTGCCGTATCGCCATCCTGCCCGCATCAGGCGCAGACGGCATGCCGATCGAGCGCGACACCAACCGCGCGCTGCCCAGCTTCCCGCGACTGCAGTTGCTGATGTCGGAAGCTGACGACCGCGCGGATGGTCTCAGCCGGGGGTGACGACGCCGGATTCGTACGCGAGGACCACGGCCTGCGCCCGGTCGCGGAGGTGCAGCTTCCCCAGAACCTTCCCGACATGAGTTTTCACCGTCTGCTCGGCGACGAAGAGTTTTGCGGCGATCTCCTGGTTGGACAGGCCGTGGGCGATGAGTTCGAGCACCTCGAGTTCGCGCGGGGTCAGGACGTCGAGGGCACGGTTGCGACCGCGGGAAGGTGAGCGGCGACTGGTGACGTCGGCGATCAATCTGCGAGTGACCGTCGGTGCGAGCAGGGCCTGCCCCTCAGCCACCACACGGACGGCGCGGACCAGCTCGTCGGCCGGTGCGTCCTTGAGCATGAACCCGCTCGCACCCATACCCAACGCGTCGTAGACGTATTCGTCGAGGTCGAACGTCGTGAGCATGAGCACGCGGGTCTTCGGCTCGCGGGTGTCGGCGAGGATCTGACGTGCCGCGTCGAGACCGTTCATCTCGGGCATCCGCACGTCCATCAACACGACGTCGGGACGCAGGCGCGCGACCTCCGCGACCGCGATGCGCCCGTCGGGCGCATCGCCGACGACACTGATGTCGTGCTGCGCCGCGAGTAGTGCGCCGAAGCCCTGCCGCACCATGGCCTGATCGTCGGCGATGAACACCGTGGTGGGTGCGGACGTGGTGGTGCGAGAGGTCGGCTCGGTCACGGCCACAGCCTAGTACCGCAGCCGCGAATCGATCTTGCTGCGTTCTCCACGGCGTCGACATGCAGGAACTTCTCCCCGACCCCGACCCCGACCCCGCCCGCGATCAGGTCCGACGAAGGATCGAGATCAGACCGCGGCGACCGTCGGCAGCACCGCGTGTACCTCGAATCCGCCGTCGGGTCGCGGATGCGCGACGAGCCGGCCACCGACCGCTGTCGCGCGCTCTCCCATTCCCCTGATGCCGCTCCCGCCGCCCCTGTCCGACGGCACGATCGCGGGCGCACTCTCTGTTCCCCGGCCATTGTTCACGTCCATCTCGATTGTGCCGAGGCCGAATTCGATGCGGACGTCGACCGCCGCACCGGGCGCGTGCCGGGCGCTGTTCGTGAGCGATTCCTGCAGGATCCGGTAGACCGCCAGACCGACGCCGTCGCTGACACCCACCGGATCACCGGTGATGTTCGCAGTCACCCGCACACCGGCACGCTGCGAGGCCGAAATCAGCTCACCGATCCGCTCGATACCGGGTTGTGGTTCGTTCTCGGGGGTGTATCCGTCGCTGCGCAGCACACCCAGCAGGCTGCGCACCTCGTTGAGGGCGTCGCGGGCCGTCGCGCCGAGGGAGTCGAATTCGGCGCGCACGTCGTCGGAGACATCCGTCAGCCGGTAGGGGGCACTCTGCGCCTGCACAACGACCATCGACATGTGGTGGGCGACGATGTCGTGCAGGTCCCGAGCGATGCGCGCCTTCTCTTCGAGTACCGCGCGCCGGGCACGCTCGAGTTCGCTGACCTCCTCTTCCTTGGCCAGTTGCCGCCGCGAGATCACCAGCCAGCGCACGAGTAGACCGAACACGATGAGCGCTGTGAGGCCCACTGTCCAGCCCCACCCGTCGTCCCCCGGCATGTACAGGAAGAACAGCAGCACCGTCGCGATCCACACCACCAGTACGACGCGGATCTCTTCGAGTACGGCCACCGCCAGGACGAGCGAGAGGATCACGAGGATGTGCACGACCTGCCAGGGATAGGTGTAGTACCCGATCCGATCGAAGGCCAGTGGGATCACCAGTGCAGCGAGCGCGGTGACGGCCCAGCCCAATGCCGGGCGACTGAGCACGAGAACGAACGGGAACACTGCGAAACCGGCGACCAGCGGCATCAGCGGAGCCGGCACGTCGTGCGTGAGTTGCAGCGTCGGCCAGGCCACCGCGTACAGGATCAGCATCACCAGCGCGGCGATGACGGTCGGCCACCGGCCGCGCCCCAGTTTCGCAGAGATCTTCACTGCGGAGACCGCTCTGGTGCGCATCATCGTTTTCACACCTCCACGCTAGGAGTCCGGTTCTCGGCTGTCCTCATACCCGAGAGTGAGATCGCAGCAGCACCCCGGTACGAGGCTGCACTCGCGGAACCACTCCGTCGCGTGATCCGGCGGGGCACCTGCAGTTCATAGCGTCGGGTCCATGATCAACAGACCCGCGACCCGCCGTGTGGCGGCCGCCGCGCTTCTCGGCGCAGGCGCCGTCCTCTGCATCGGCGCCGCGTCTCCCGCGAGCACCGCAACGACGGAGAATCCGGCGGCCGCAGCAACGATCACCGCGCTGGTCGCCGACGATACCGCGGGGGCGCTCGCTGCATTTCCGGACGACTTCGTGACGGTGATGGGCTACCACCCGATGCTCGAACCGGGCTTCGCATCCGGTGAGGCACTCATCGACCCTGACGGTGATTGTTCGTCGCCGATCTCGCTCCCTCCGCAGTTCGAACCCGCGTGCCGTATTCACGATCTCGGATACGACCTGCTCCGGTACGCACGGGACACCGGCGGCGAACTCGGCCCGCAGGCAAGGCGCGAACTCGACGCGCAACTGCAGCGCAACTTCACTGCTGCCTGCACGACCGAGGCGTGGGTCGAGCCTCGGTGCGACGTGATGGCGGGAATCGCCTCCGCGGCGGTGCAGATCAATTCGTGGCGTCAGGGTTACCGCCTTCCTGAATCCGAATCGCCGATGCCCTATCTGGCTGCGGCGGGCGCCGTCGTCGCGGGCGGCACCTTCCTGAGGAGAGCACACCGATGACGATCGACCTGATCAACCCCGCGCCGGCAACGGGTAACCCGGAGTCCACTTTCCGACTCTCCCGTAACCTGCTCCCCCACAGAACCTTCGGACCCCGGCTCAGCTCGACTGCAGCCGTGACGATCGCGGCTGCCCTCTCACTCACACCGTCACTGCTGCCCCGCACCTCCCTGACCCAAGGGGTCCTCTCAGGACTCCTGGTCGCAGTCGCGCTGGCACTGATGGCCCTGGGTCGACTCGTTGCGCCGAATCGGATTCGGGCACAGCACGGTGAGCGCGACGCGGAGGCACGCTGGCTCGCCGTCGCCGTCGCGACGGCGACGATTGCGGTGAGCGCGACGTGGGCGCACCACTGGCAGAACACACTTCGCATGGCGATGGAAGTGCCTGCGATCGGACTTCGGCACTGGCTGGAGGCGCTTGCCGGAACCATCGTGACCGCAACCGTTCTCGTTGGCTGCGCCATGGGAATCCGCGCTCTGACCCGGGTGGCCGGTCGTGTGCGCTCGATCGCGGCGCTGGCAGCGACGGTGATTCTTCTCGCGTGGGGTGTAGCCTCGATCGCCTCCCCGTCACCGGGTGCGGCATCGGCGTCTTCTCCGGTGGCCACGCTCGATCCCGGGGTGTCCGGCTCCCCCATTTCGCTGGTGAACTGGAACAGCCTCAGCACACACGGTCGGCGATTCGTGTCGATCGAGTCGTCGGGCTCGCCCGTGCGGGTCTACATCGGGCTCGCTGCAGCGCCGGATGATCGATCGCGCGCGACACTCGCGGTCCGCGAACTCGAGCGCACCGGGGGTTTCGAGCGGAATCACCTCGTGATCGCGGTTCCCACCGGGTCGGGGTGGGTCGACGCGAACGCGGTGCAGGGGTTCGAGAGCCGGTGGGGCGATGACGTAGCGATTGCGGCACAGCAATATTCGGACACACCGAGTTGGATCACGTTCGTCTTCGACCGTGACGCGGCCGCCCGGTCTGCTCGAGCCCTCGTCTCGGCGGTGCGCGAGCACATCGCCACGCTGCCGCCCGGCCGGCGACCCGACCTGCACGTGTACGGGCAGAGCCTCGGAGCGGTCGGTGGCAGCGCCGCATTCGACGATATCGACCCGGGTCCGTGCGACGCGCTGTGGGCGGGTCCGCCTGCCGGAGCGGTGCGCACCGACGGGGCCGCGGTGCTGGCGAACACCTCGGATCCCGTGGTGTGGTGGCAGCCGTCGCTGTTGTGGTCGCCGCCGGATCTGTCTCGTGCGACGCAGGATGCGCCGGTACCGACGTGGCTGCCGGTTGCCGGGTTCCTGCAGACCACCGTCGACCTGTTCACCTCGCTCGACTCCGCTGCGGGGCACGGACATCGGTACGGACCCGAACAGGCGCAATGCGAACCGGCGGTGTCGTAGGCGTTCGCCCACGACACCGCCGGTCGGCATTTCGCTCTCAGGCGACGATCGGTCCGCGCGCAGCTTCGAATGCAGCGCCGACGCGGTAGAGCCGTTCATCGGCCAGTGCGGGAGCCATGATCTGCAGGCCGACAGGGAGACCGTCGTCCGCAGACAGACCCGACGGCACCGACATCGCGCAGTGCCCCGCCAGGTTGGTGGGAAGCGTGCACAGGTCGGACAGGTACATCGCGAGCGGATCGTCGACCTTCTCGCCGAGCTTCCACGGTGTGAACGGGCTCGTCGGCGAGACCAGGACGTCGACCTGCTCGTAGGCCTTGTCGAAGTCCTGCGCGATGAGCGAACGTACCTTGAGCGCCTGACCGTAGTAGGCGTCGTAGTAGCCGGACGACAGGGCGTAAGTACCGATCATGATGCGGCGCTTGACTTCCTTGCCGAACCCGGCGGCGCGGGTCGCGGCCATGACCTGCTCGGCGCTCATCGAACCGTCGTCGACGCGCATGCCGTACCGCATCGCGTCGAAGCGAGCGAGGTTGGACGAGACCTCCGACGGCAGGATCAGGTAGTAGGAGGCGAGCGCATACTCGAAGTTCGGGCACGAGACCTCGACGACCTCGGCACCGAGCTTCGTGAGGATCTCCACGGCCGCGTCGAACGACGAGATCACTCCGGTCTGGTAGCTGTCGGAGTGCAATTCCTTGACGACACCGACCTTCACACCCTTCAGATCGCCTGCCGCGCCCTGCCGTGCGGCTTCGACCACGGGACGGACCGCAGCCTTGACGGAGGTGCTGTCGCGGGGATCGTGTCCGGCGATCACCTCGTGCAGCAGCGCGGTGTCGAGCACGGTGCGTCCACACGGGCCGCCCTGATCGAGCGACGATGCGCACGCGACGAGACCGAACCGGGACACCGTGCCGTAGGTGGGTTTCGTGCCGACAGTCGCGGTCACGGCCGCAGGCTGACGGATCGAACCACCGGTGTCGGTGCCGATCGCGAGCGGCGCTTGGTACGACGCGAGAGCCGCAGCGGAACCGCCTCCCGATCCACCGGGGATGCGAGTGGTATCCCACGGGTTGCGGGTCGGTCCGTAGGCGGAGTTCTCGGTGGACGATCCCATCGCGAATTCGTCCATGTTGGTCTTGCCGAGGATCGGAATACCGGCCTGGCGGAGCTTGGTGGTGAGCGTCGCGTCGTACGGCGAGACCCAGTTCTCGAGGATCTTCGATCCACACGTGGTGGGCATGTCGGTGGTGGTGAAGACGTCCTTGAGCGCGATCGGAACGCCCGCGAGCGGCGACACCGGCTGCTCGCCCGCGGCTACCGCACGATCGACGTCGGCCGCAGCGGCGAGCGCCTGCTCGGCTCCGACGTGCAGGAACGCGTTGTATTCACCGTCGACCTCGGCGATCCGGTCGAGGTGCGCCTTCGTGACCTCCACCGAGGAGACCTCGCCGGCGTGGATGCGGGACGCGAGCGTCGCAGCGTCGAGCTTGGTGAGATCGGTGCTCATTCGCCCTCCCCGAGGATCTGTGGAACGGCGAAGCGTCCTTCTTCGACGGCGGGCGCACCGGAAAGCGCTTCGTCGGGCGTGAGCCCGGGAAGCACGACGTCAGGGCGGGTGACGTTCGTGACGGCGTTCGGATTCGCCATGGGTGCCACGTCGTCCGCGGCCACCTCGGACACCGCCTTGACGTGGCTGAGGATGGAATCGAGCTGGCCTGAGAACTCGTCGAGTTCCGCATCGGTCAGCGCGAGGCGGGACAACCGGGCGAGGTGCGCAACCTCGTCACGGGAAATGGCAGGCACCGTAGGTGGCCCCTTTCCAGTGGTGATGGATCATCTGGCGATAGAACGTCCTGTCCAGGGTAATGCCCCGCTGCAGCGGCCGTGTACTCGGTTCGGCCACCGGCTGTGGCAGCTCGAGGCATTGCATGTGTGCGACACCGTTGTTGCGTTCGTGTGAATCTGCTACCGGCGACCGGGCGTTTTCCACCGCTGCATCACGATTCGCGCTCGGGGCGTCGCAACGACCCCTCCTGGAGTGAAAGGATGGACGATGCCGGGGGTACGTTCTCGCCGCTGTAGGTGATGCTGCTGCACCCCTGGGTCGACGGGTGTTCACGCGTCGGCAACGAATGTGGGAAAGGACGCACGTGTCGTACCTGCTGCGTGTCCGGCTTCCCGACCGTCCCGGTAGCCTCGGCGCGCTCGCGTTGGCTCTGGGCTCGGTCGGCGCGGACATCCTGTCGCTCGATGTCGTCGATCGAGGAGCCGGCTTCGCCATCGACGATCTCGTGGTCGACGTCGAACCGGGAAAACTCCCCGACACCCTGATCACGGCTGCCGAAGCTCTCGACGGCGTCGTGGTCGACTCGATCCGTCCCTACGCGGGCATTCTCGATACCCATCGGGAACTCGAACTCATCGATCAGGTTTCGGCAGCGCGCGACGACCGCCTACAGGTCCTCGTGGACGGAGCTCCCCGGGTCCTTCGCGTGAGCTGGGCAACCGTCATCGGGATCGGTCCGCAGGGCGCCTATCGAATCGTCGGCAGCCCCGGAGCTCCGGAAACACGGCCGGCGGACACTCCGTGGATGCCGCTCGAAAAGCCGATGCTGCTCGATCACGAAGCAGCCTGGGTACCCCGCCTGTGGCGGGACATGGACACGATGCTCGCGGCGGCGCCCTTGGGCAAACCTGATCGAGTCCTGATGTTGGGCAGACCCGGCGGCCCCGAGTTCCGGCCGTCGGAGGTCGCCCGGATGGGATATCTCGCAGGAATCATCGGCACGGTTCTCGGCTGACCTCTCGAGTCCCTCCGACCCGGCCCGAAACGGGATCGGGCCGGAGGATCTCAGACGAGAACCACCTGCTGTGCGGCCTCGATGGCATCGCTTCTCGAGTGCACACCCAACTTGCGGTACAGCGAACGCAGCTGTGTTTTCACAGTATTGAGGCTGACGAACTGAGCCTTGGCGATCATTCCGACACTGCTGCCGGACAGGAGCGCCTCGAGCACCTCCCGCTCGCGCGGCGTCAGTCGCACCATCCGGTGGGACGGTCGGAACGTGGCGAACTCGGATGCAATCCGGACGAGGTCGACCGGCAATTCGACACCGAGCTCAGCGACTTCGCGCGTCATCGAAGGAAACAGACTGGTGAACGGCCGCAGCATCCCGGTCTGTCGGGACACTGTGGCCGCACGGGAGAGGTGGCGCCGAGCGTCGCTTCGCCGTCCCTGGGAGCACGCGGCCGCCGTGCCGATGACGAACAACTCCATCGATACCCGAGGTGGACAACGCGGGTCCGCTCCGTATCGATGGACGATCATTTCGGCTCCGCCGAAGTCTCCCGTGAGCAAACAGATCCGCGCACGCACGGCGGCGGTGAGTGGGTCACTGGACCCGCCCACCAACCGGACGGCCTCGTCGGTCCGGCCGAGCGCCAGATTGAGATCAGCACGGACGGCATCCAGAAGTTGTCCGGCTATGCCGCTCGACAGCCGAGCGAACGATCGCATTTCGGATTCCACGTGACGGAGACCATCGGCGTGCAGACCCGCAAGAAGCGCATACTCCCCGTGCGCATACAGCACGAAAGCCCACAGCTCCTCGGCTTCGTGTGCTTCACCGAGCTCGATGAGCTTATCCAACGCATCGTCGGGGTCGAGTCGATTCAACGCAACGATCACGGACGTGACGAGGCCGGCCGTCTTCGCCGGTATCCCCGGAATCTCCGATGCCGGGAGATGTTGCTGCTGCTCCACGTCGGCCCAGAGATGGGGATCGATCATCGTGCCACGCACCGCGTGGGTGAGTGCCAAACTGTCTGCCGCGGCGCGTCCGACGACGGTGCCTGTCCCCGCGATCCGCGCTCGTCCGAGCATGTCTGCCGCATCATCCAGTCGGGCGTCGAGCAGAAGACTGGTTCCCATCTGCAAGTAGCAGAAGGCGCGGGTGTGCATCCCGGTGTCGTCCGCACCGTCGGGTATCGATACGGTCTCCGAGGCGAGCACGTCGCAGACCTGGGCAGCCTCGGCGAAATTCCCTCCGCTGCGCAGACGCATCATGTTCGTGATCGCGGCAGCAGCTGCGGGCTCCATCATCCCCATGGATTCCACGGTGTCCACGAAACCGATGGGGTCGCTCGACGCGTGCACACCACCCAGTGTCAGCGCCCGGCATACGTCCGAAACCAGCGTCGGCTGCCCGTTGGTCCGTCGCATGATCCAGCGAGACACCCGGTGCCCCTGCGGAACCCCGGAAACTCGCAGGAAGGTCCTCACCTCCTCCTCGGTGAATGCAAGGACGTCGGGAGTCACCATCACCCGGTCCGGACACGCATCGACGAAGTCCCGCCATCCGCCTGCGATCCGGGTGGTCACGATGATCCGTGTCGACCCGCCGCACTCGAGGAGTCTGCCGACATATTCCTCCGCCTTGTCGACCACATCGATGTCGTCCAGCACGAGAACGACCGGACCCGTGGTCGATGCAAGTTCCGCCACCAATATTTCCAAATTGTCGCGGTCGCTGTCCGGAGGCGGAAGACCCTTGTAGGCGTACAGGCACGACAGGACGCAACCCCAGTACTCGTCGCTCGTGACACCGGCCGGCGACGATGCGACGAATACCGGGAGGTGGTCCGGAACCGGGTCGGTCATGAGCCAGGTCCGGACCAGAGTGGTTTTTCCCGAGAACCGCTCGCCGTGCACGACAACCGCACATGCCGGACTCGACAACATCGAAAACAAGCGGTTACGAAACAATGGCAGCGTTCTCGGCACCGATCGCAGTCCTCTCCGCAACAAGGCGCCCGACATCGCCACGGATTCATTCCCCGGAAAAACTTATAAACTCACTTATGCTGACGTTAGCAGCGCTCGGGGAATGCCGCAGAGCTACAGAAAATCCGGGTCGGCGATCCGGCGACCGGTCAGTGCGCGAATCCTCGTGCGGTGTGTCCCGTGCCTACACCCTCACGCAAGTGTTCGACCACATCTTTGATGGCCGTGGCAAGCCTGTACGCAAGGTCGCGGCTGAATCCCTCGCGAAGGACCACCCGCAGAACTGCGATTTCTTCGGCGTCGGCAGGCATCGTGTATGCCGGGACCTGGAAACCCCGGGCACGAAGCTCGTGAGAAATGTCGAAGACCGTGAATCCCGGGTCACCCACTACCTGGAACGAGAGAACGGGGATCGCTGATCCGTCCGTGATGATCTCCATGTTGTCGATCCCGGAAATTTCTTGCGACAACATCAGCGCGGTGTCGCGCAGGGACTCCATGATCTGGGTGTAGCCGGCGACTCCGAGCCGGATGAAGTTGTAGTACTGGCCTACCACCTGATTTCCGGAACGGGAGAAATTGAGTGTGAATGTCGGCATGTCGCCGCCGAGATAGTTGACTCGGAACACCAGGTCTTCCGGCAGATGCTCCTTCGAACGCCAGACCACGAAGCCGATACCCGGGTAGGTCATGCCGTATTTGTGACCACTGACGTTGATGGATACCACGCGCGGAATCCGGAAGTCCCACTCCAGCTCCGGGTGCAGGAAGGGCACGACGAACCCTCCACTCGCCGCATCGACGTGCACCGGGACATCCGGTCCCCCGCCGGCAGCGATCTCGTCCAGAGCGGCGGCGATCTCGGCGACCGGTTCGAGTTCTCCGGTGAACGTCGTCCCGAGAATCGCCACCACACCGATGGTGTTCTCGTCCACGGCATCGCGGACCTGTTCCGGAGTGATCACGTAGCGACCCGGTTCCATGGGCAGGTACTTGGGCTCGACGTCGAAGTAGCGGCAGAACTTCTCCCAGACCACCTGCACATTGCTACCCATGATCAGATTGGGTTTGGTGGAGTCCTTCCCCGCGGCGTCGCGAGCCTGCCGCCACCGCCACTTGAGCGCGAGACCCGCCAGCATCACGGCCTCGGACGAGCCCACGGTCGATACTCCGGTCGCAGAGGCCGGATCCGTCGGGGACAGATCCTCAGCATGGAAGAGGGCTGCCACCATGTTGACGCATCGGGTCTCGATCTCGGCCGTGGCCGGATACTCGTCCTTGTCGATCATGTTCTTGTCGAAGGTTTCCGCCATGAGACGGTCTGCCTGCGGATCCATCCAGGTGGTGACGAATGTCGCCAGGTTCAGACGCGAACTGCCGTCGAGCATCAATTCGTCATGGATGAACCGGTATGCCGCTTCGGGTTCGGTTTCCGATTTGGGTAGCCGCAGGGCGGGAATCGGATCGGTTCCGAGCCGACCGGTATATGCGGGCGCGAGTGTCTCTGTAGGAGCGGCAATCTGGTCTGACATCTGTTCCTCCGATACTTCGGTGAATCGGACACTCGTCCGATCCGGTGACGACTGTGAACTGGAATTCGACTGAATCGGTTAGGTCCGATCAGACTTCGATCGGCGGGTAGAGCCTTTCCATCGTGTATCGGCGATTTCTGCGGACCGAGAGGGCACTCGCGGTCAACGACGCGAGCAGAATCCCCATGAGGACCGCGACCGCGATCCACAAACGCGAATCGATCTGGTCGGCCACGGTGAGCTGACGGAGGCCGTTGACGGTATAGGTCATCGGATCGAACGGATGGATGTACTGGAACGGTTTCGCAGTCGTGGGCACCGGGTAGATGCCGCCGGCCGACACCAACTGCAGCATCAGGAATGCCAGTGTGACGACGCGCCCGACCGCTACCCCGAACACTGCGTTGAATGCCTGGATCATCGCGAGATACGTCGCCGACACGAGCATCAGGAACAGGATCGTTCCGGCCACATGCTTGACATCGAGACCGACGCCGAAGTGCACGACCGTGTACATGACGATCACCTGGAGAACGCCGACGAGCAAAGCCGGCCAGTACGATGCCAGGACCGTCCGATACAGTCCGACGCCGCCGACCGTCGGCCTGGACTGCAGCGGAGTGAGCAGCATCCACGTGATGATACCGCCGACGAACAGGGCCAACGAGAGAAAGAACGGGGCAAATCCGGTACCGAATGTGGATGCCTCGTTGGTGGTGTTCTGCTGCAGCGCCACCGGCGTCGACAGCGTGTCTGCTGTCGCGGTGCGCTGTTGATCGGTCCAGCTCGGAACCTGTTGCGCCCCCTGCGAAAGCGCATCCGCCAGTTCCTTCGAACCGGATTGCAGTTCCACCATGCCGGACGCAAGTTGGCCGGCGCCGTCCGACAGCTGGAAACTGCCGTCGGTGAGTTGGATCAAACCCGAGTACAGCGTGCCTGCGCCCGAATTCAACTCGTTCACGCCACTCTGCAACTCGCGCACGTCGGATGCCAGTCCTCCACTCTGGAGAAGCGCCAGGCCGCTCTGCAGTGGACTGTTCGGGTCGTTCAGCTGATATTCGAGGTCGCGCGCATCCCCTTGCAATCGCACGATCTCGGCACGCAACGCGTCGGTATCGGACACCACC
The DNA here is from genome assembly GCF_042730275.1 of Rhodococcus sp. NPDC060086. Lineage (NCBI taxonomy): Bacteria > Bacillati > Actinomycetota > Actinomycetes > Mycobacteriales > Nocardiaceae > Rhodococcus > Rhodococcus sp. NPDC060086. Next base: position 66,611 of record NZ_JBHWWZ010000020.1, on the reverse strand, counting down.
TGCTGCGCAGTCAGCGGAGTCAATGCTGTGATGGCCTGTTGCACGATCGGATCCGAGCTCTGCCCCAGGATGTCGATGATCTGCTGAACCGCAGGACCGGCGGCTGCCTGCGCCGGCTGCGGAATCCGGTTCTCGAGAGCAACGATCGATTCCCTGAGCTGGGATGCCTGGTTACCGACGTTCGACAGAGCACCGCTGTCGAGGGCACCCAGGAGCGGACCTGTCACACCGTCGATCGCCGTCGCGAGCTGGTTCGCGCCTGCTGCGAGCTGAGCAGACCCATCACGCGCCGTGACCATGTTGTCCGCCAGCTCGGTGGCCCCCGAATCGAGCTGGTCGGCCCCACCCTTCGCGGTATCGATGCCGGCGGCAAGAGTTCCGGCGCCGTCGGCAGCCTGCTTCAGTCCCGAACCTGCCGTCTCCAGCCCCGTGAGCACCTGACCGACGCCCTGTGCACCGATTGTGGAGTTGACCTGTGAAATCACCTGCTCCGACGCATCCTGGCCGATGATCGTGGCGAGGTAGTTGTTCGCGTCGTTGAAGGTGAAGGTCAGATTCGCCTTCTCGGGGTTGTCACCGTTGGGCGACTCCACCGCTTCGGTGAAGTTCTCGGGAATGGTGACCGTGTAGTAGTACTTCCCGCTCGCCAGCCCCTCGACCGCCTCTGTCTCGGACACCTCGGCCAGATCCAGCTGACCGGAGGCGATGAGTGACTTGACGACCTGATCGCCCGCATCGATCTGCTCTCCCGTCGACGACCGACCTGTGTCGTTGTTGACGATCGCCGCGGGGATCTTGTCGACCGCACCGAACGGGTTCCAGAACGCCCACAGGTACATCGCGCCGTACAGGAGCGGCATGAGGATGATCGTGGCGATCGCAATGCGCGGCATGGTGCCGCGGAAGTAGCGTTTCGAATCGCTACCGAGGGAAATTCCTGCCAGCACGGGTCACCTCCCTTGAGTCATGACGCCGATGTCGCCGGGACCGAGAAGCCCGCGCATGTCCACCACGGCGCGCACTCCGGTGCCCGGCTCCAGTGGGTTCACATCGGCAGTGATCACCGATTGCTGTTCTCCTAGTGCAACAAGCCTCTCCAGCAGGATGGCACGCTCCATATCGTCGGCGATCTTGTCGATCCGACCCACCACCAGCAGTGGAGGTCGGCGAGTGTTTGCGACCGCGATCCGCAGCAGTAGTTGCTGGAGCTCGGGCAGATCGTCGACGAAGGCGTTGAGCGATGGCAGCGGCACGTCGCCGAAGACCTCCGCGCACGTGTCGGCGACACCGGCCTCGTCGACGCGCGGAACGAATTTGTACCACGGCGAATCCCAGCGCTTCTGCTCGGTCACGATGTCGCGCACAGTGACCGACGGTTGTACATCGTCGAGCTCGTTCATGCAGGCGATCGCAGACCGGGCGAGAACCTTGGCCGGCTTGTTCTCGAAACCGAGGATGGTGAGCGACCCCCGCGTCAGCCGCATTCTCCCGCACAACGCCATGAGCAGCGCCGTGCGTGCGGCGCCGGCCTGCCCCGCCACCACCGTCACGCCACCCTCGTCGATATCCAGGTCGAGGGGACCGAACACGTGACCCCACGGGCCGTGAAGTTCGATCGCTCGCGCGGAGACCAGGCTTCCCGGAATCTGCCCCCATGCCGAGCCGTCCGAATCGGAAGCTTCGGGGCTGTCATCATCCGGGGAGTCGTGTTGCTGGTAGTAGTATTCATATTCTTCGGAGTCGTATTCGTCGAGATTCGTTTCGGCCACTCCACACCCCACACTTCCGCGTCATTTCACCAACGACATCCGGGTACATCTCGGCAGTGACATCGCGTACGAGGTCACTGCCGGAACGATGCGTTCAGAGTTGGTTCTTCACAACCTGACCGTTCTTGACGATCACCGACAGATTCTTGGCGGGGTCTGCCAGCAGGTTCAGATCCTCGAGAGGATTGCCGTCGACTAGGAGGACATCGGCCCAGGCACCTTGTCGGATCACCCCGAACTCTGCTTGGCGGTACGGATCCCGCTCACCTGCGAGCCTGAAGAGCTCGGCGTTACCCGATGTGAGCATCGTCAGCGACTCGAGATTGGTGTAGTGATCGCCGAGGCGAGCGGCCATCTCACTCTGCCGCGGTGCGATCTGGGGCTCGAGCAGCAGGTCGGTGCCCCATGCGGTCTTGACACCGTGCTTCTTCGCCCACTCGTAGACGTGGTCCACGCCCGTGCAGATCTCCCGGTCCTTCTCCGCGCGATCCGGGTCGGGATAGTGGTGGTCGCCGAGCGCGAAGGGCTGCATCGACAGCCACACTTCCTTCTCCGCGATCAGCGCGATGGTCTCCTCGTCTGCGAGATGACCGTGTTCGATCGACCGCACACCGGCCGCGATCGCCCGCCGGATCCCTGTGACGTTGTAGACGTGCGTCGCAACGTAGGTACCGTAATCGGTCGCCGCGTTCACCGCCGCCCGCAGTTCCTTGTCGATGAACTGCACGGTGTACAGCGGGTCGTACATCGACGCCGCTCCGCCGCCGACCATCAATTTGATCTGCGAGGCGCCCTTCTTCAGCTGCTCTCGTACACCCGCAAGAACTTGATCCTCCCCGTCCGCGACCCGCATGAACCCGATCTGTTCGGCACGGCTCTGGTCACCACCGAACACGGTCGGACACTGGTAGACGAATCCGAAGTCACCGTGCCCGCTGGTCTGGGAGAGCGCGGCCTGGGAAGGGTAGATCCGCGGCCCCTCGAACAGGCCCCGGTCGATCACCGACTTGATACTGGCGGTGTCGCCGGCCATGTCACGCACGGCTGTGAAGCCTCGATGCAACATGTTCTTCGCCTCGGCCAGACCGTTCAACGCGATATGGGATTCGGAGCCCATCACCATGTCGATGTACGAGTTGGCATTGCCCACCAGGTGGACATGAGCATCGCTCATCCCGGGCATCAGTACTCGATCGGCTCCGTCGACGACGACCGTCTCGCGGCCGGGCTCGTCGCCGATCGGCGACTCCGATACCGCCGCGATTCTGTCGCCATCGATCAAGACGTCTCCGCCGAGCAGATCACCGGACTGCCCGTCGAACACGCGAACATTGCGAAACAACAAACGCTTACTGGAATCCGGGGTTGCGGCCATGAGCGGGACGTTAATCGGGATGGTTCCCGGCGCGCTCCCGATCCAATCGCCCGCAGGCAGAATTCACCCTCCCACTTCACCCTTGCCGCATTGCCCACGGAGTTTCCCTCTCGAACAGGGACTTTCGGCGCCATTCGCCATCCTCATACTTCGCGTGTCGTGCTGCGGGGTGTTCTACACTGCCGCCATGTTGATCCGCCCGACCTTGCGTATTCAGTCCTGGGGATTCGTCGTGGGGGCTTTCCTCTTCGCGCTCGGATCAGCGCCGGGTATTTCCAGTGCCTTGGGAACCGCCGGCGCCAATACTTCCTTCTTCGTCGGATCGTGGTTCTTCACGGGCGCAGCGTTCATACAGTTGATGCTGAGCGGCGCAGCGACGGTTTCGGACAAACAGGGCGTCGGCATTCGTGCCGAATGGCTGTCGGCGCTGATCCAGTTCCTCGGCACGCTCTTGTTCAACGTGAGCACCGGAGCAGCCCTGCACGCGCACACCGTCAAGGGAGAAATGCACCTGGTGTGGAACCCGAATCTCGAGGGGTCGCTGTGCTTCCTCGTCTCGAGTGCGCTCGCAGTGCTGATCCTGTGGCGAGCGAAGGCGTACTGGGCACCGCGTTCCAAGGACTGGCAGAGCGTGTGGCTCAATACGCTCGGGTCCATCGCCTTCGGCGTGTCCGCCGTCGGGTCGTTCGTCCTCGACACCGGTAACACACTCGACCCGAATCTCGCCAACATCGGAACGTTCGTCGGTGCTCTGTGCTTCCTTCTTGCCTCTGCCGTCTTCCTCGGTAAGCAGAACGCACCCGAGCCGGCACGCTCCGTGGCCTCCTGAACCTTCGTCGACGCTCGGCGTCAGGATTCGGATTCGTCGGGTGAACCGAGAACCGCGTCGGGTCCCTGTTCGAGAAGGATGCGGAATGCATCCTCCTCGAGAATCGGGATGCCCAGATCCGATGCTTTGTCGGCCTTGGACCCCGGATTGTCGCCGACCACGACGAAGGCCGTCTTCTTCGACACCGAGCCCGCCGCCTTCCCTCCTCGCGCGAGGATCGCTTCCTTCGCCTCGTCGCGGGAGAGCCCGGCGAGCGTGCCGGTCACCACGATCGACATTCCCTCGAGGGTGCGCGCGATGGATTCGTCGCGTTCATCCTCCATCCGGACACCGGCGGCAGCCCATTTGTCGACGATCGCCACATGCCAGCCGACGGTGAACCATTCGACGACAGCCGCGGCGATGGTGCCACCGACACCTTCGACGGCGGCGAGTTCGTCGAGGGACGCGGTCCGGATCCGCTCGAGACTGCCGAATTCGGTGGCCAGCGCCCGGGCCGCAGTAGGACCCACGTGCCGGATCGACAGGGCCACGAGAACCCGCCAGAGCGGTTTGTCCTTCGCCCTGTCGAGATTCTGCAGCAGGCGCTCACCGTTCTTGGACAACACGCCTTTCGCGGTCTTGAAGATCGACGTGCGCATCAGATCGTCGGCGGTGAGCGAGAACAGATCGCCTTCGTCGCCGATCGCCTCGGATTCGAGCAGAGCCGTTGCCGCCTCGTAGCCGAGAGCTTCGATATCGAACGCACCGCGCCCCGCAACGTGGAACACCCGCTCACGCAACTGTGCGGGGCAGTACTGCTGGTTCGGGCAACGCAGGTCGACGTCGCCCTCCTTCGCCGGTGCGAGCGGGGTCGCGCATTCGGGGCACTCGGTGGGCATCACGAAGGCGCGTTCGCTGCCGTCGCGCAGATCGACCACCGGCCCGAGTACCTCGGGTATCACGTCGCCGGCCTTACGCAGCACAACGGTGTCGCCGATGAGAACACCCTTGCGCTCCACTTCGGACCCGTTGTGCAGGGTCGCGAGCGACACGGTGGAACCGGCGACAGCAACAGGTTCCATGTAGGCGAACGGCGTCACGCGGCCCGTGCGCCCTACGCTGACCCGGATGTCGATCAGCTCGGTGGTGACTTCCTCGGGCGGATACTTGTAGGCGATCGCCCAGCGCGGGGCTCGCGAGGTCGACCCGAAGCGGCGGTGCAGCGCCATCTCGTCGATCTTCACGACGAGCCCGTCGATCTCGTGTTCGACGTCGTGGCGATGCTCGCCCCAGTACTTCATCCGTTCGATCACCGCGTCGGCGCCGGTGACTCGGAGGGTGTGCGGCGATACGGGTAGCCCCCAGGCGGCGAGCGCATCGTAGGCATCGGATTGCGATTCGGGTCGGAAACCTTCGATCCGGCCGAGTCCGTGGCAGATCATTCCGAGGCGGCGTTTCGCCGTCACCGCGGGATTCTTCTGACGCAGCGACCCCGCGGCCGAGTTCCGGGGATTGGCGAACGGAGGTTTACCTTCGGCAACGAGACTCGCGTTGAGTGCCTGGAAATCTTCGAGTCTGAAGAACACTTCACCGCGGACCTCGAGGACGTCCGGAATCGGGTATTCGTCAGTGGCAGTGAGCTTTTCCGGAATAGAATTGATGGTCCTGGCGTTGAGCGTGACCAGTTCACCGGTACGTCCGTCGCCGCGCGTCGCCGCACGCACGAGGCGTCCGTTCTCGTAGACGAGATTCAGCGCGACGCCGTCGATCTTGACCTCGCACAGGTAGTGCAGATCCGATCCGGCCTCGGATTCGACGCGGGAGAGCCAGGCACGAAGTTCGTCCTCGTCGAAGACGTTGTCGAGGCTGAGCATGCGCTGGAGGTGGTCCACAGCGGTGAAATCGGTGGCGAAGCCGCCGCCGACGAGCTGGGTGGGCGAATCGGGGGTACGAAGGTCCGAATACTGCTCTTCGAGCGCATCGAGTTGCCCGAGCAGCTGATCGAACTCGCCGTCGGAGATGACCGGAGCGTCGCGTACGTAGTAGCGGAACTGATGTCCGCGCACTTCCTCCGCGAGCTGCTGCCAGCGCTCGCGCACTTCTGATGGAGCTGTGTGGGCCACGTCCGTCGGTTCACTCACAGCTTGCAAGCCTAGTCGAGGGGACCGACGAACCCGTCAGAGTGATTCGGGGTCTTCGGCGAATGCTGCGGAAATGTCGTTCGCCAATCGGAGCGCGGTCCGTGCCCAGGTGGGGTCGGCGTCCGCCAGCCCGCACGCGGGGGTGACCGACACCGAACGCAGGACGGAGCGTGCGAATCCGAGCCGGTCGATCAACGCCACGGCCGGCTCTGCCAGCTCCCGCCAGGTCGGAGGCTTCTCCGGCGCGGTCGTCGGGATCAGACCCAGAAGCAGGGTCGTGCCCGAATCGAGAAGTTCGCCCACCGCGTCGAGATTCGCGCGGTTCAGCCGGCCGAGGTCGAACGAGACGGCGTCGGCCGCACTGCGACGCAGCAGCCCTGCGGGCAGACCACCCGAGCAGCAGTGCACCGCGGTCGACGATCCGAGACCGGTGAGAGTCGCGTCGAGGACATGCAGAGCCTCGGGCTCCGGTACGGCAGGCACGCTTTCGAGCATGGTGCGCCCTTGCAGCGACCCGGCGAGTACGGCAGGAAGTGCAGGCTCGTCGAGTTGGACGACCGTCGAGACGCCGAGGCGCCGCCGAAGTTCGGCCGCGTGCCGAGAGACACCTTCCGCGAGCGACTCCGACAGGTCGCGCACGGCACCCCGGTCGACGAGCGCGCGTTTCCCCGTCGCCAACTCGGCATGCGCAGCGAGCGTCCACGGTCCGATCGACTGAACCTTGACGGTGCGATCGGGCCCGGCTCCGGCGAGTTCCCATGCCTCCTCGAATGCGTCGAGGTCCTGCTTCAGTAGGTCTTCTGCGACACGTGCCACCGCACCACGTCCGGCGCGCAGACGGTAGCCGGTGGTCGTGGCGTCGAGATTCATGTCGACGAGCAGCGCACTCGCCCGCCCGATCATGTCGGCTCCGAGCCCTCGTGCGGGGAGCTCCACCAGGTGCGGCAGCGCCGGAAGTTCTCCGACGATCACCGCGGCGGCCTCGCGGGTATCGACGCCCGGCCATGATCCCATTCCGGTGGCCAGACCCGCCCAGGGGTTCACACCGGACGGCTCTGACGTCACTGTTCTCCTGTCGTGGCGGTTGCGGCGATCGTGCCGCTACCCAGAACGATGTCGCCTGCAGGATCGGGGCGATAGAGGACCGCTGCCTGACCTGCGGCAACACCGGTGAGGGGTTCGCGAAGAGATATCTCGATGCCCCCCTCGAGACTCGGGACGCCATCACCGCTGCCGACCGCTTCGGCGACCGCCTCGGCGAGCCCCCCGTGTGCGCGGACCTGCACGACGCATTCGATCGGTCCGACCGGAGCAGAACCCGACGTCCACACAGCACGTTCGGCTCTGATCGACGACACCTGCAGTCGTTCGGCGCTACCCACCTTCACGGTGCCGGTCTCGGGTTCGATTTCCGTGACGTAACGAGGACGTCCGTCGGCGCCCGGTCCTGCGATCCCGAGGCCCTTGCGCTGCCCGATCGTGAAGCCGTGCACGCCTTCATGTTCGGCAAGCACCTCACCCGAATCGGCGTCGACGACAGCACCCGGCCGGACACCGATCCGAGCTCCGAGGAATGCTCGGGTATCGCCCGACGGAATGAAACAGATGTCGTGGCTGTCCGGCTTGTTCGCCACTGCCAGGCCACGCTCGGCGGCCTCTTCACGAATCCGATCCTTCGGGGTGTCGCCCACAGGGAACATCGCACGCGAAAGTTGTTCCGCGGTCAGCACTGCCAGAACATAGGACTGATCCTTGTCCGCGTCGACCGCACGACGCAGGACCCCGGCGTCGAGCTGCGCGTAATGGCCGGTCGCGACGGCGTCGAACCCGAGGGCGACGGCGCGATCCGCCAGCGCCGAGAACTTGATCTTCTCGTTGCACCGCAGGCACGGATTGGGGGTCTGCCCGGCGGCGTAGGACGCAACGAAGTCGTCGATCACGTCTTCCTTGAACCGATCAGCGAAATCCCATACATAGAAAGGAATCCCGAGCACATCGGCAGCACGGCGCGCATCACCGGCGTCTTCCTTGGAACAACATCCGCGCGATCCGGTGCGTAACGTACCCGGCGCCGTCGACAACGCCAGATGCACACCGACCACCTCGTGGCCGGCCTCGACGGCACGGGCCGCGGCAACCGCCGAGTCCACACCGCCGCTCATCGCCGCAAGAATCCTCATCCCCGGTCACCTCCTCGTCCGCCGACGCTCGCCATTCCGGCGGCGCGTGCTCGCTCCACCACCTGCGGCAACGCCGCGAGCAGAGCTTCGATATCTTCTCGGGTCGTAGTGTGCCCCAACGAGAATCGCAGGGACCCTCGCGAGGCAGCGGGATCGCATCCCATTGCCACCAGCACATGACTTGCTCGTGCCACTCCCGCGGTGCACGCCGAACCCGTCGAGCATTCGATCCCGGCGGCGTCCAGCAGCATCAGCAATGAATCGCCTTCGCACCCGGGGAAAGTGAAATGTGCATTGCCCGGCAACCGGTTCGCGCCGCGCGGCCCGTTGAGCACCGCATCGGGCACGACACGTTCGACACCGGAGATCAAGGTATCGCGCAAGGTCTCGAGTTCCGCGGCTCGTGCCCGCAGTTCGGTGGTCGCCTGGCGGAGAGCCGCCGCCATACCCACGATCGACGCGGCGTCCTGGGTTCCGGACCGCACATCGCGTTCGTGACCGCCGCCGTGGGCGAGCGGGACGCACGGCACTTGCCTGCCCAGCAGCAGGGCGCCCACGCCCTGGGGCCCGCCGAACTTGTGTGCGGCCAACGTGAGGGCAGACAGGCCGCTCGCCGTGAAATCAACGGGCAGGTGTGCCACTGCCTGGACCGCGTCGCTGTGGAAGGGGACGTCGAACTCTGCGGCCACAGCAGCGAGCTCGACGATCGGCATCACGGTGCCGACCTCGTTGTTCGCCCACATGACGGTCACGAGCGCGACCTCGTCTGCGTGTGCCGCGAGCTCCTCGCGCAACGCGCGCGGATCGACACACCCGGTTTCGTCGACGGGCAGCCACGTCACGTCTGCGTCCTCGTGCTCGACGAGCCATTCGACGGCATCGAGCACAGCGTGGTGTTCCACTGCGCTCGCGATGATGCGGCGACGACGTGGATCCTGCGCGCGTCTCCCCCAGAAGATTCCCTTGACGGCGAGGTTGTCGCCCTCAGTGCCGCCCGAGACGAAGATCACCTCGGAGGGCCGTGCACCGAGATCGGCCGCGATCGACTCGCGGGCCTCCTCGATTCGGCGCCTGGCTGCACGACCGGAACCGTGCAGTGAAGACGCATTACCGACGGTCGCGAACACCTGCGTCATCGCCTCGATCGCCGCAGGCAACATGGGTGTGGTCGCGGCGTGGTCGAGGTAGACGGTCTTCGAAATGCCGGACGGACCGGCGGCGGGCAAGGTCATGACCGATCCAGGATAGCGGGTCCGCTGGGGTGAGCGTCGGGGTCACCCGGGTGACGGTGCGCTCACCTCCGGAAGCCGGGTCGGCGCCGCCGCCGGACCCACATGCCGGACGGCTACTCCTTCGGTCGACCTCGCCGCCCGCTCACACCGTGCAGCGAGGTCGCGACGATCGGCACCCGGCCACTCAAGCGGGGCGAGAGTCACCGACGCGACCAACCCTCGCGAACGCACGAGCCTGGCTATCGACGCCCCGATCGCTTCCTCGCCGACGAATGCCGGACCGGTAGTCCGAACACCGGTGTGATCGAGGTAGGCGAACCCGATGGGCTGCACCGGGCATTCCGCATCTATCGCTGCCTCGAACAGTGCTGAGCGGAACCCACCGTAGGCACGGCCACACCAGGTCGTCCCTTCGGGAAAGACTGCGACGCGCTCGCCTTCCTTCAACCGTGTCCGGACGGTATCGACGACTCCGGGCAGAGCACGCAGGCGTTCACGTTCGATCGGGATCACTCGCATCCGCCGCGCCAGCGATCCGAGCGTGCCCCGGTCGAGCAGATCGGCGCGCGCGACGAATCCCGCAGGGGCCACGGCCATGATCACCAGCACATCGATCCATGACACGTGGGGAGCCACAACGAGGAGTCCTCCGTCGTATCCGCGCCGGTCGCGTAGGTCGGTGACGGCGATCCTCATCCCCACGCACCGGAGCAGACCCCGGGCACCCGCGCGCAGCAGGGCCTCCCGCGCCGGGACGGGAACGCGCCGGGCCGCGACGAGGATCGGCGCGCAGGCGAGGACGGCCACGACGGTGAGGACGCGCATGGCGACCGTCGGCCACGCGACCCGGAGCGACGTCGAGGGGAGACAGCCGTCGCCACACGGGCTCGCGGGCATCCATGCGTGCGGGCGCGTGGTCATGCCGGAACCGCGGTTCCGCTCGGAGCCGTCTCGCCGCTCACCGCTTCGCTACTCTCGGCAGCGCCGCGCAGGCGCTCCAGGTAGCGCGTGTTCGCGTCGTGCAGGCTCAGCATCGCGACGAAGTCCGCGACCCCGAATTCGGGGTCGTGGGCAGGTTCACCACAGATCCGAGCACCGAGCCGCAGGTATCCGCGCATGAGAGGCGGAACGACGAGCCGCGCGGGCCGCGCGATTTCGTCGAGGCATCTGCCGTCGACCACCACCGGGTTCAGCGGGCGGACCTGCCGTTCCTGCTCGATACCGTGGCGCGCGAGCACCATGTCGCGGACGCCGCGGACGTCGACTCCCGCAGTATCGCCGGGATGCATCCGCATCGGCACCGATACACAGCCGATGACCCGATCGTGGCCGGTCAGTTCCAGGTAGCGCAAGATTCCGGCCCACATGAGGGTCAGGACGGATCCGGAGCGGTGCGCCGAATCGACACACGCGCGACCCATCTCCACAGCACGCAGACCGTGGGGGTCGAGTGCCGAGAGGTCGAACTCGGTGTCGGTGTAATAGCCACCGGCCGCGAGCGCCGCGCTCGGCGACAACATCCGGTAGCAGCCGACGAGTTCGCCGGTACCGATCTCGTGTGCGAGCAGATGGTCGCAGAATTCGTCGAACGGGTCGGCGTCGAGGTCGCTTCCGTCCGCGGGGAGTGTGAAGCCGGGTTCGGTAGCGAACACCCGGCGGCGCAGCCGCTGCGCTGCTTCCCTGTGGTGTGCCTCGGTGGAGATGCTCAGGGAGTATCGCGGGCCGGACAGCACCGGAACCGTGAATTCTCGTGTGTGTGACAGCACCGCTGATGTGGTCATGCTGCAGGTGTAGCGCGGCGGTGCGGCACCACGGCAGCGATGCGGTGTCTCGTTCGTGAACAGGGTGGAACAACCGCGCGGCCCCACCCCGGAAGTCCGGAATGGGGCCGCGCGGAGTACGCGAAGGGCCGATCAGCCCTTGTGCTTCTTGACGGCCTCGGTGAGCTGCGGTGCGACGTTGAACAGGTCGCCCACGACGCCGTAGTCCGCGATCTCGAAGATCGGGGCCTCTTCGTCCTTGTTGACCGCGATGATGGTCTTCGAGGTCTGCATGCCTGCGCGGTGCTGGATGGCACCGGAGATGCCGAGCGCGACGTACAGCTGCGGCGAGACGGTCTTACCCGTCTGACCGACCTGGAACTGGCCCGGGTAGTAGCCGGAGTCCACGGCGGCGCGGGATGCGCCGACTGCTGCACCGAGCGAGTCTGCGAGCTCCTCGACGACCGAGAACTTGTCGGCGCTGCCGACACCGCGGCCACCGGAGACGACGATCGACGCCTCGGTGAGCTCCGGGCGGTCGCCACCGGCGACGGGCTCACGCGAGGTGACCTTGACGGCGTTCTCCTCCTGCGCCGGAACCTCGACGTCGACGCGTTCCGCGGCACCGGCCTGCGGCGCGGCCTCGATGGCACCCGGGCGAACCGAGACGACCGGAACCTCACCGTTGGCCTTGGCGTCGACGGTGAACGCGCCACCGAAGATCGAGTGGACGGCCGAGCCGTCGCTCTTGACGTCGACGACATCGACGAGCAGGCCCGAACCGATACGCGCGGCGAGACGGCCCGACACCTCCTTGCCCTCGACCGATGCTGCGGTGAGAACCGCTGCGGGGCTGGTGGACTCGACGAGGGCGGCGAGGACGTCGACCTTCGGGGTCACCAGGTAGCCGTCGATGACGTCGGACTCCGCTGCGTAGACCTTGGCGGCACCGGCCGCGGCGAGCGCGTCCTGCAGCTTGTCTGCGGTACCGGCGGGGCCTGCGACGACGGCGGACGGCTCACCGAGTGCGCGTGCAGCGGTGATGAGCTCGACGCTGACCTTCTTCAGTGCACCCTCGGCGTGCTCGACGAGCACAAGTACTTCTGCCATTGCTTGCTTCTCTCCCTAGATATGTCTGCTGTGTGCCGTGGGGCGCGATCAGATGATCTTGTGGCCGACCAGGTAGCTGGCGATCTGATTGCCGCCCTCACCCTCGTCCGCGACGCGCTCACCCGCGGTACGCGGGGGCTTCGGCGTGACACCGGTCACGGTGCTGGCGGCGTTGGCGACACCGAAGATCTCGGGGTCGAGACCGATGTCGGCAAGCGTGAGGGTCTGCACTTCCTTCTTCTTCGCGGCCATGATGCCCTTGAAGGACGGGAAGCGCGGCTCGTTGATCTTCTCGGTGACCGAGATGATGGCAGGCAGCGGCGCTTCGATGCCGAAAAGGCCCTCGTCGGTCTCACGCTCGCCGGAAGCCTTGCCGTCGGCGATGGTCAGCTTGCGCAGATGGGTCAGATGGGGCAGACCCAGGTACTCGGCAATGATCGCCGGCACGGCGCCTACGCGGCCGTCGGTGGCCTCGTTACCTGCGATGACCAGCTCGACGCCCTCGATCTGACCGAGCGCGGCAGCAAGCGCGTACGAGGTCTGGATGGCGTCCGATCCGTGGAGAGCGGGATCGTTGAGGTGGATGGCCTTGTCTGCACCCATCGACAGCGCCTTGCGGATCGCATCGGTAGCGCGGTCGGGACCGGCCGTGAGGACAGTCACCTCGCCGCCGTCGCGCTCCTTGACGAGCAGGGCTTCTTCGACGGCCCGCTCGTTGATCTCGTCGAGCACGGCATCGGCTGCTTCACGGTCGAGGGTGAAGTCGCCGTCGGTGAGCTTGCGCTCGGACCACGTGTCGGGGACCTGCTTGATCAAAACGACGATGTTCGTCATGGGTCTACGTCGACCTCCTGTGTGTAGCTGCTTCGGATCGGAGCGGCGATGCCTGAACCGACTACTCGTGCCTGTCGCACGGCGTGTGCGATAGATTACCAAACGCTAAGTTACCCATTGGTAACTTAGCGAATTTCCCGGTTCACCATAACCGCAGACGAGGAGAGAAATGGCTGTGATCTGGACCACCGAGGCCGACACCACAGGCAGTGGGTCTACTCTCGGGGCGGTGAGCGACTCCACCGTCCGCGCCGACGGCGCGCAACAGCTGCCACTTACCGGCGAACGGACCGTCCCCGGCATCGCCGAGGAGAACTACTGGTTCCGGCGCCACGAGGTGGTCTACCGCGACCTGCTGCATCGATGCGCCGGCCGCACAGTCCTCGAGGCAGGCGCCGGCGAGGGCTACGGAGCCGACATGATCGCCGACATCGCCACGCGCGTCATCGGACTCGACTACGACGAGAGCGCGGTCGCCCACATCCGCGCCCGCTACCCGCGCGTCGACATCCGCCAGGGCAACCTCGCAGCACTGCCCTTGGACGACGCGTCCGTCGACACGGTGGTGAATTTCCAAGTCATCGAACACCTCTGGGACCAAGCGCAATTCCTTCGTGAGTGCCACCGTGTCCTGACACCCGGGGGCGAACTGCTCATCAGCACCCCCAATCGCATCACCTTCTCCCCCGGACGCGACACCCCACTCAACCCGTTCCACACCCGCGAACTCAACGCTTCCGAACTCACCGAACTCCTCGTCGACGCGGGATTCCGGGTCGAGCTCGTCACCGGCGTCCACCACGGCTCCACGCTGCGTGCACTCGACGCCAAGTACGGCGGTTCATTCATCGACGCACAGATCGAGCGTGCCCTCGCGGGCGAACCGTGGCCCGATGCGCTGACTTCCGACGTCGCGGCCATCACCTCCGACGACTTCGCTCTCTTCCCCGAAAACATCGACGACAGTCTCGACCTGGTCGCGATCGCGGTGAAAGATCCCGCGCCGTGACCTCCGAATCGACACGCGAACCGGGGATGTTCGCACTGGTCCTGCACTCCCACCTCCCGTGGCTCGCGAACCACGGGAGGTGGCCGGTCGGCGAAGAATGGTTGTATCAGTCCTGGGCCGCGACCTACCTGCCCGTCGTCGACGTCCTGAACCGCCTCGCCGACGAGGGGCGCACGCGGCTGCTGACCCTCGGCATCACGCCCGTGCTCGCCGCGCAGCTCGACGATCCGCACAGCCTCACCGGTATGCACCACTGGCTCGGCAACTGGAAGCTGCGCGCACACGAGGCCGCAGGAATGACAGAACCGTCCTATCGCGCACTCGGCGCCCGTGAGCATCGGGCCGCCGACCGGGCACTCGAAACCTTCGAAACCCAGTGGCGGCACGGCGGATCGCCCGTCATCCGCACCCTCATCGATGCCGACACCATCGAACTCCTCGGCGGACCGCTCGCGCATCCGTTCCAACCGTTGCTCGATCCCCGACTGCGCGCGTTCTCGCTGTCCGAAGGACTCGCGGACGCTCACCAGCGATGGCATCACACTCCGCGTGGAATCTGGGGACCCGAATGCGGATTCACCCCGGGCATGGAAAAAGGTTACGCTGCAGCGGGTGTCGAGCATTTCATGGTCGACGGCCCGGCACTGCACGGCGACACCGCACTCGGGCGCACCGTCCACGAGTCGGACGTGGTGTGTTTCGGCCGCGACCTGAAGGTCTCGTACCGAGTGTGGTCCCCGAAGTCCGGATACCCGGGTCATTCCGCATACCGCGACTTCCACACCTATTGCCACGACACGGGGCTCAAGCCCGCGCGGGTCACCGGACGCACCGTCGCATCGGAGGACAAGGCCCCGTACGACCCCGACCTCGCGTCGGCGGCTCTCGATCGGCACGTCGCCGATTTCGTCGACACCGTACGCGGGCGCCTGCGCAGCGAATCGACCCGTATCGGGCGCGACGCTCTCGTCGTCGCCGCGTTCGACACCGAACTGTTCGGGCACTGGTGGTACGAGGGGCCGATCTTCCTCGAACGCCTGCTGCGGGCGCTACCTGAGGCGGGAATCGAGGTCGGCACGCTCTCGGACGCACGCGACCGCGGATTCGTCGGCGGACCGGTGGAGCTCGAGGACTCGTCGTGGGGTTCGGGCAAGGACTGGCGCGTGTGGGCCGGCGATCAGGTCGCCGATCTCGTCCAGCTCGACGACGAGGTCGTCGCCACCGCACTCGACACCATCGACAAGTCCCGCGAGGCACTCGGATCGAGTGCACCGATCCTGCGCAACCGGGTGCACGACCAGATTCTGCGCGAAGCACTGATGACCGTCTCGAGCGACTGGGCATTCATGGTCAGCAAGGACACCGCGGCGGGCTATGCACGCGACCGCGCCCACAAGCACGCCCACGCGACACGCGAGATCGCTGCCGCGGTCGCCGCCGGTCGCGACGCAGCAGCGACACAACTCGCCGACGCGTGGAACCGAGCCGACAATCTGTTCCCCGGGCTCGACGCACGGCGTCTTCCCGGACGACACGGAGGCCCCCTGTGACATCGACGATTGCCCCGCGTCTGAAGATCCTTCTGGTGTCCTGGGAGTACCCCCCGGTCGTGGTGGGTGGGCTCGGTAGGCACGTCCATCATCTGGCCACCGAGCTCTCCGCCGCCGGGCACGAGGTGGTGGTGCTGTCGCGGCGCCCCACCGGTACCGACGCATCGACCCACCCGACCATCACCCACATCGCCGAGGGTGTTCTCGTCGTCGCGGTCGCCGAAGACGTGCCGCACTTCGAGTTCGGCACGGATATGCTCGCCTGGACCCTCGCGATGGGACATGCGATGGTTCGCGCCGGCGTCGGGCTCAGCCGCGGCGGAATCGGCGACGGCTGGTACCCCGACGTCGTGCACGCACACGATTGGCTCGTCGCGCATCCGGCGATCGCACTCGCCGAATTCTTCGATGTCCCACTTGTTTCCACCCTCCACGCCACCGAAGCGGGCCGCCACAGCGGATGGCTGTCGGGTCGCATCAACCGGCAGGTGCACTCGGTCGAGTGGTGGCTGGCGAACGAATCGGATGCGCTCATCACGTGTTCGGCATCCATGCGCGACGAAGTCACCGAACTGTACGGCCCCACGCTGCCCAAGATCTCGGTCATCCGCAACGGCATCGACATCACCACCTGGTCGTACCGGGAACGGCAACCCCGGGCTGTGTCCGCACAACTGCTGTACGTCGGCCGACTCGAGTACGAGAAGGGTGTGCAGGACGCGATCGCGGCGTTGCCGAAGATCCGGCGCTCGCATCCGGGCACCACGCTCGTCGTCGCGGGTGAGGGTACCCAGTTCGAGTGGCTTCGCGAACAGGCCCGCCTGCACAGGGTCGCGAGATCGGTGACCTTCGTGGGCAACCTCGACCACACCGAACTGCTCGGATGGCTGCACGGCGCCGACGCCATCGTCCTGCCGAGCCGCTACGAACCGTTCGGGATCATCGCCCTCGAAGCGGCGGCAGCGGGAATCCCGCTCGTCACATCGACCGCGGGTGGTCTCGGTGAAGCCGTGGTCGACGGCGCGACAGGACTGTCGTTCCAGCCAGGCGATGTCGCAGGCCTGGTGTCTGCGGTACGCGAGACCCTCGACGATCCTGCCGCAGCCCAGGATCGGGCGCGTGCGGCCCGCGAACGACTCACCGACGACTTCGACTGGGGCGTGGTCGCCGAGGAGACGGTCCAGGTCTACGCAGCCGCGAAACGCCGGGTCCGGCATCCGATGGCCCGGCCGACAATCCCGCAGCGTCCTCTGCCGGACCGCGGCTGAACTACCGGACGTCCTCGTCGATGCACAGATCCTTGCGGTATCTGTCGACCTCGCACGGCACGGCGAGCATCTCCACGAGCTCCGGGTGCGCCGCATCTACGGGGGCGGTGCCAACCGGCCGATAGCCGACCGCGGAGTACCACTGCGCGAGGAACTGCTTCGGCGGCAACTCGACGTCGCGGGGGCGGATGACCTCGAGTTGCATCACGCCGCAGCCCTCCGCTGCACACCGCTGCTCGGCGAAACGCACCAGCCTGCGGCCGATGCCGAGACCGCGGAAGCGAGGCGGGGTGGCGAGCATCCCGAACTCCGCCGTGTGCTCGTCGAGTCGGACCACCCGGATACACCCGACGAGTGTGTCGCCGAGCCATGCCGCGACGATCTCACCGGCGCGGATCATCCCGTCGATCTCGGAGACACTCGTGCGCATCGTTCCGCTCACCCACATGCCGTCCTCCGCGACGGCGTAGACGGAGTTCACGATGTCGGCGACCGCAGCGCACACTTCGGGCCCGTCACCGGCGGCCAATTCGGTGATGCGCACCGCATCGCTCATCGTCCCTGTCATCACACACCTCGATCCTGCTCGTCGTCCGGGCCTACTTCGACGACACATCCGGCGCAGGTAACAACGGCGGCTGCTTGTCGAACCACGGCCTGGCCTGTTCGAGTTCACCGGCGAGCGAGAGCAACAGCGCCTCACCGCCGAGCGGTGCGACGAACTGCACTCCCAGCGGTACCCCCTCAGCGGTCCAGTGCAGGGGAACCGAGATCGCCGGGCGTCCCGTGATATTCGCGAGTTGCGTGTAGGGGGTGCGGCCGAGGTTGTCGTCGATCACCTTGTCGATCAACCCGCCCCAGCGCGCGAGTCGCCCCAACCGCGCCGTCATGAGTACCGATCCGAGTGTCCGCATCCACGTGGGTGTGGTCAGCTCACCGACCCGCGCCGGCGGATACGCCAGCGTAGGGGTGAGCAACAAGTCGTAGCGCTCGTGGAACGCAGACAGGTCGCGGACGTAGTCGGCCCATCGAGCATGTGCAGCAAGGTAGTCCGGGGCCGATACCGACCGGCCGAGCGCGGCCATGATCCGGGTGTCGAACTCGAAGCCGTCCGATCCACACCCGGTACGCCGGCGAGTATCGTCGACTTCGAGGGCAAGCGATGCGAACCACATCGTCAGAAAGTCGGCAGCGAGACGACGCTCGTCGATTCCGGTGTCGGCCGGTTCGACCCGGTGGCCGAGCTCGTCGAGCAAGACCACCGCACGCTCGACCGCCGCGACGGCTTCGGGGTCGACGCCGGTACCGATCGGAGAGGCGGTTGCGTAGCCGATCCGCAGTCGACGCGGTGGCGTATTTGCCTCCGCGGCATAGGAACTCGAGACACGATCTACCGAATACGGTGCCGCCGGGTACGGACCCGCCATCACGTCGAGCATCGCGGCCGAGTCGCGTACCGTCCGGCTGATCACACCGTTGGAGACCGCGCCATGCAACGGCTCCCCACCGACCGGCCCCGTGGGCACCACACCTCGACCGGGTTTGAGACCGACCAGACCGCAGCATGCCGCCGGGATACGGATGGAGCCACCTCCGTCGTTCGCACCCGCCGCCGGAACGACACCGGCGGCCACGGCCGCCGCGGAACCACCCGAAGAACCGCCGGGGGTGAGCGCACGATTCCACGGATTACGGGTTATGCCACCCGATTCCGGCTCGGTGATACCCTTCGCACCGAACTCGGGCGTGTTGGTCTTGCCGAAGATGACGAGACCTGCGTCGACCCAGCGGTCCACCACCACAGCGTTCTGCGCAACCGGAAGATCGGCGAGGGCTCGGGAGCCGCTCCCGGTGGGCGTTCCGATCACATCCTGCAGGAGGTCCTTGACCAGGAACGGCACGCCCGCGAACGGCCCCGTCAGCGGGCCGTCCGCGCGTACCCGGGCCCGATCGTCGAGTCGCTGCACGACCGTGTTCAGTGCCGGGTCGACGGCGTCCAGGCGCGCGAGCGCCGTGTCGAGCAACTCGACCGGCGATACTTCGCCCCGGGCCACGAGTCCCGCGAGCCCCACCGCGTCGTAGCGGCGATACTCGGCATACTCCACCGTCGTGTCCTTCCAGAGGCCCGTCAGGGTGCAGTGTTCGCGTCGACGGGCGGGTCGCCCGCCTTCTTGCGTGCGATGTCCTCGAGTGCCGCGACATAGGCCGCGCGGTCGGCCGCGCCTGCCTCCCAGGCGTCCTTGCGATTCTTCACGACCCGGGCGGGGGACCCGACGGCGATGCCGTAGTCGGGGACATCGCCCTTGACGACAGCGTGGGCACCGAGTACGCACCCTCGACCGACCCGGGTACCGCGCAGCACAGAGACCTTCGCCGCGATCCAGGTGTCGGGGCCGATCCGGACGGGGCTCTTCACGATGCCCTGGTCCTTGATCGGGTAGGTGATGTCCTCGGTGCGATGGTCGAAGTCGCAGATGTAACACCAGTCGGCGACCAGAGTCGACGCGCCGATCTCGATATCGAGGTAGGTGTTCACCACATTGTCCTTGCCGAATACGACCTTGTCGCCGATGCGCAGGGATCCTTCGTGGCACCGGATGGCGTTGCCGTCGCCGATGTGGACCCATTTACCGATCTCGAGTCGCGCCAGTTCCGGTGTCGCGTGGATCTCCACATTCTTGCCCAGGAACACCATCCCGCGCAGCACGACGTGTGGATTCGCAAGCTTGAACTTCGCCAGCCGGTAGTACCGTACGAGATACCACGGGGTGTACGCCTTGTTCGACATCACCCACCGCAGCGAGGACGGTGTCAGAAATCGGGCCTGGTCCGGATCGCGACGCCGCGAACCACGCCACCTGGTGCTCAACGGTGCACCCCACATGCTCGTCATGGCACGCAAGCCTACGGTGTCGGAACACACAGCCTACGGTCTGCCTCGCCCGGAGCGTGAAACACCCGGCCCGATACGCTGGCGACTCGAATCCGAAAGTCGTGAAGGAGTTGAGCGATGCGGGGTGCCCGGCGGGCTGCGGTGCTGACGGCAACGGCAGCACTTGCGTTGAGCGGGTGCGGTGGCGGTAGCGGCGATACCGATGGACCGTACTCGGCGGGCGCATGGCCCGGACGCCATTCGGATGCGCGCAACAGCAACACGACCGTCAGCGAGGGTCTCGACGATGTCACGTCGTCGTGGACGCGGGCGACCGGCAGCGCTGTCGGGTCACCGCCAACGGTGGCACCGAACGGCCAGATCACCATCACCTCGGCCACGGACGCCGGCTGCAACATCTTCTCGTACCAGATGGACAACGGGCGCAAGCGCTGGTGCACTCGTCTCGGTCCCGGGGTTGCGGACATCAGCCCGGTGGCCGACAACGTCGCCAACGTCTACGTCGGCGAGGCCGGTGGTCTGTTCTCGTTCAACGAGCACGGTCAGCGCCGCTGGCGGATCCCGGTGAGCGGCACTCCCCGCACGGCACAGTTCGCTGGCGACGGAAGCCTCGTCGTGGTCACACATTTCGGCCAGGTCAACATCGTCGATCCGCAGACCGGGATGCTCCGTGCGCCCCTGTTCGATCTGGTTCCGATCCCCACGATCGCCGACGGCACCGACATCCCCCGCCTGGACCCCGACCACGGACTGGCCGGTTGTTTCGGCGGCTCCCCCGACTGCCCCGTCGCCACCACCCCCGCCATCGACCAGGACACCGGCCGGATCTTCACGACGGTGTGGCGTTCCGGCGCCGACCGCGCGGCGCTGGTCGCCTTGCGGTACCCGGGTGGCGACAACCCCGTGATCACCGAGGAGTGGTCGAACGTCGATCTTCCGGGCGGCGCGACCACAAGTCCCGTGCTCTCGTCCGATGCCACGACCGCGTACGTCCACGACGGCGAGGGCGCGTTGTGGGCCGTCGACGCCGAGACCGGACGGCCCCGCTGGAGTCACGACCTCGGATACACCCCCGCGACCGGCCCTGCCGTCACCGAGGACGGGCTGCTCGTCGTGTCGGCCGGTGGCCCATCGGGCGCGCTGTTCGCACTGCGCGACACGGGCGACGGCGTCGAGTCCGCATGGGAGCGCGACGATGTCCGGCAGGCCGGTGTCCCGGCGCTGACGGCGAACGGTCGCGGCTACACGGTTGTCCAGGGCGACGGCGGCCTCACAGCGCTGGTGTTCGATGTAGCCGACGGACGGACCCTCGACGAAGAGACACTTCCCGAGACGACCGGATTCTCGGTGGGAACGGCGGTCGGGCCCGACGGCCAGCTGATCGCCACCACCGTCCGGGGAGAGATCCACGTGCTGGACGGACCCGAGGACTGAGTACGCCTGTCAGCGGCTCGCTTCACACACGAACGCCACAGGTGTGCGGCCGACGCGGGTGAGCACCACGCTCAGCGCGCGGTTGCCGCGCAGCTTCAATCGGGGACGTAGCTGCGCGGGGTCGACGTCGACCCCGCGCACGAGGATCTCCGCCGAACCGCACTCGAGGCGGGTCAGAATCTGCCGCAGATTCTTCTCCGAATACTTCAGCTGTTCGAGGATCCGGAAACCGCGCACGCCGTCGGGAAGTGCGTCGCCGGTGAGATAGGCGATGCGCGGGTCGAGTTGCCACAGTCCGTGTGCGGCCGCATAGTGCCGGACAAGGCCCGCGCGTACGATCGCGCCGTCCGGGTCGATGATCCACTCCCCCGGCGCCTGCTCCGGGATGTCGTCGTCCATCGCGTCGGTGACCTCGACGGCCGTCCCACCCGACCTCAGGACTGTGGCGCGACGGCGGATCCCTGGTTCGCTCAGGCCGGGTGAATAGAGACAGGCCTCCCGCACACCCGAGTCGAGCGAGACGATCTCGACCTCGCCGTCCCAGCCGAGCTTGTCGAAGTCGAGGCCCGGAGCGCACTTCACAGCCAGATCGCGGCCGGAGTAGACGGCGAGGAGGTCGGGCAGCGGCGGCTGCAGTGCGGCCGGATCGTGAGTGCGCCGGCCGCCGGAGCGTCGCGCCGGATCGGCGATCACGGTGGTTCCGCGTGTCACCGGCCGCAATGCGTCGGCTCGCACCACGTGGGCGGCGGGAACGTTGTGGACCGCCATCGCGAGGCGCACCTCGTCGAGGTCGCTTCCCACCACGGTGGTGGCCACATCGACCAATGCGGCCAGCTCGGCGCCCACCGAACAGGTCACGTCGTGGACCTGCCGACCCGCGAGCCGGTGCGCCCGATGAGCGGCGACCGGGGAGGGAGTCGCCTGCTGCACCGCGTCGTCGGTCAGCAACCATCCTCCGGCGCCCGCGAGCTTGGCTGCGGCCTTGCGACGCGCCAGCACAGTCTCGACGAGCGATGCCGCACGGTCACCGAAACGCGTACGCGCCCAACCGATATCGGAGAGGTGCGTACGCGTCGACAGTTCGCGGCCGTCGACAGCGGCCAACGCTGCGACGCCCGGATCCGACGCAAGATACCCCACGTCGGCGAGCGTGAACTCGTAGCCCAACTACTTGCCGGGCTTCACGCCGGTGATCATCACGTTGTAGAAGAAGCTGCGCGGCACGACATGCTTGAGCACGTTCTCGTCGACCCAGCTCAGCGTCTTCCAGCCACCGAACGCGAACCTCGCCCAGTTCCAGCCCAGCTTCTCCTCGGGCACCGCGGCCTCGAACGTACGGACCGGCCACCCGAGCAACGCAGCGGCGAACTCTTCGCTCGACGCCTTGACCTCGACTGCGCCCGCCGACGCGGCGAGCTTCTCGAGGTCTGCGGGATCGAAGGTGTGCAGGTCGACGACCGCTTCGAGCGCCGCAGCGCGTGAGGACTCGTCGAGTTCGGTCTGCGGGCGACGCCAGTCGCTCAGGAACGGCAGCTTGGTGACGGTGGTGGTCGCCTCCCACGTGGCGCGACCGAGCCAGCGCGCGTAGAAGTTGCCGACGGTGCTCGGCTCACCCGCGAAGACGAAACGCCCGCCCGGCTTGAGCACGCGCAGCACCTCCCGCAGCGACTGCTCGACGTCGGGAATGTGGTGCAGCACCGCGTGCCCGACGACGAGGTCGAAGGTGTCGTCCTCGTAAGGGATGGTTTCGGCGTCGGCGACCCGGCCGTCGACGTCCAGGCCGAGGTGCTCCGCGTTGCGCAGTGCAACCTTGACCATGCCGGGCGACAGATCGGTGACCGACCCACTCGACGCGACTCCACCCTGCATCAGGTTGAGCAGGAAAAATCCCGTGCCACACCCGAGTTCGAGGGCGCGCTCGTACGGCAGCTGCTGCTCACCGGCGGCGAGGTCGAAGCGACCGCGTGCGTAGTCGATACAGCGTTCGTCGTAGGAGATCGACCACTTCTCGTCGTAGGTCTCGGCTTCCCAGTCGTGGTAGAGCACCTGGGCGAGCTTGGAGTCCTCGAGAGCAGCCGCAACCTGTTCGGCGGTGGCGTGCGGGTTCGGCGCGGGGTCGGTCCCGTCGGTCCTGCTTGCAGTCATGACGCAGATCCTACCCGGCAGTAAGCACTCGACAAGTGTCCCGTCCCGACGACTATTTTCCCAGGAATTCGGCCTTGCCCGGCCCGTTCTCGATGAACGACTGCATGCCGATCGTACGGTCCTCGGTGGCGAACAACCCGGCGAACACATGTTGCTCGATCTTCAGGCCGGTGTCGAGATCGGTATCGAGTCCCTGGTCGATCGCGGCCTTCGCTGCTGCGAGCGCACGGCTCGCGCCCGTGGCGAACTGCGAGGCCCACGTGCGTGCGGCGTCGTACACGGCGTCGGGGGCGACCACCTCGTCGACGAGCCCGATCGCAAGGGCTTCGTCGGCGCCGACGAAGCGACCGGTGAAGACGATGTCCTTGGCCTTCGAAGGCCCGACGAGACGTGCCAGACGCTGGGTTCCGCCGCCGCCGGGGATGATTCCGAGCAGCACTTCGGGGGTACCGACCTTGACGTTGTCGCCTGCGATACGGCGATCGGCGCCGAGTGCAAGCTCGAGGCCGCCACCGAGTGCATACCCGGTGAGCGCTGCGACCGTGGGCTTCGGGATGTCGGCAACCGAACCGAGGGCCGACTGCAGGTCGTCGACGATCTTGCTCATCTGCACGAAGTTCAGGTCGGCCATTTCCTTGATGTCGGCGCCGGCGGCGAAGACCTTCTCACCGCCGTACACGATCACAGCCTTGACGTCGTCGCGCACGGTGGCTTCACGCGCGGCGTCCCGGATCTCCTCCTGAACCTGCCGGTTGAGGGCATTCATCGGAGGACGGTCCAGCCGGATCGTGCCGATGCCGTCGGAAACCTCGAGTGTCACGAATTCAGCCATGGCCTCAGCCTAGAGGTCCCCGGGTGCGCCGTCTCGACAAGGCCGAGGCAGTCTCGGCGAGCCGAGTCAGATGTCGTCGCGATTCGCCCAGGGGTGCGGGCCGCCGTCCTCGTAGTAGCCCTCGTCGCCGTCGAACGCGATATGGATCCCGGTGTCGGTCCTGCTCATGATGGGCGCGATGGTGGGGATCTCCGGGTCGCCCGCCAGGATCTCGGCGACCGTCGCGTATTTCGACAGATCGGTGAGCTGAGCCCACGTGGGAGGAAGCAGCACCGACCGACCGGACTTCCAGTGCGCGAGGGCTTCCGCCGGGGTCTGCCAGAGCACCTGTTCGGCCTCGCTGGTCGCGCCGTCCGCGTTCTGCCCTTCCGGGGCGGCAGCCACGAAGAAGTGCGTGTCGTAGCGTCGCCGCTCCCCGAGCGGAGTGATCCACCGCGCCCACGGGCGCAACAGGTCAGCGCGCAGAACGAGTCCTTCACGGGTGAGGAAATCGCTGAACGACAGCTCACGGTCCTCGAGTTGCCGGCGCGCCTGCGCGTGCGGTGCGGTGTCGGCGAGCACCGAATCGGGGTCTCGGCCCGCGAGCAGGACACCGCACTCTTCGAATGTCTCGCGCACCGCGGCCAGCACAAGTGCCTGCGCCCGGGCCGGCGTGACATCGAAGCGCTTCGCCCACCACTCGACGTCCCGCCCGGTCCACCGCAGCGATGCTTCGCTGTCGCTGCGGTCGACCCCGCCGCCCGGGAACACGGTCATGCCACCCGCGAAGTCCATCCCCACGACACGTCGGAGGAGGAAGACTTCGATCCCCCGCACCGAGTCCCGGACGAGCATGACAGTGGAGGCGTCCTTGACCGGCACGGACGCGGGATCGAAGGCACTTGCCGAGCGTTCGTCAACCATGCTCCGAGCGTAGTTGACCAGGCCGGCCCGAACCGTCCGGGTCTCACCCGCGGCGGTGCCGCCCCGGCTCACTGGTGCGGCGGGCGAAGAAGCGGTCGTCGACCTTGTCCAGAGTGATCGACTGACTGAATGCCGCGCTGAGGTTCTCCGCCGTGATCACATCCTCGATCAGTCCCTGCGCGACGACCCCGCCCTCTTTGAGGAGCATCGCGTGGGTGAATCCCGGCGGGATCTCTTCGACATGGTGGGTGATCAGGACCGTCGCCGGAGCATCGGGGTCGGCGGCGAGTGTCGCGAGTCGTGCCACCAGCTCTTCACGCCCACCGAGGTCCAGGCCCGCGGCCGGTTCGTCGAGGAGCAGCAACTCGGGGTCGGTCATGAGGGCGCGGGCGATCAGCACCCGCTTGCGCTCCCCTTCGGAGAGCGTTCCGTAGGTGCGCTCGGCCAGGTGCTCGGCGCCGAGACCCTCGAGCATCTCCACCGCGCGGGCGTTGTCGACGGCGTCGTATTGCTCCCGCCACCGGCCGAGCACGCCGTACCCGGCGGAGATCACCAGATCGACGACCTTCTCGTCTCGGGGGACGCGGTTGGCGAGCGCGGACGATGACAGTCCGATGCGAGGTCGTAGCTCGGACAGGTCTGTGCGGCCGAAAGTCTCGGCCAGCACATGCGCGGTGCCGGACGTCGGGAAGTCCTCGGCAGCCGCGACACGCAGCAACGATGTCTTACCCGCGCCGTTCGGACCGAGCACCACCCAACGCTCGTCGAGTTCCACCTTCCAGGTCACGGGCCCGACGAGGACATTTCCGCCTCGCCGCACCACAACGTCTTCGAATTCGATGAGCAGATCGGGATCAGGTTGTGCCACGCCGTCCATCTTCGCTCACGCCCGGACTCGGGACACGGCAGGATCTCTTTCGTGTCGTCATCCACTCGTGTACACACCACCGACCACGCGGCCGAGCCCGATCGGTCGCCGTTCCCTCTCGGTGCCACGCCTACTTCGTCCGGTACCCGCTTCGCTGTCCACGCTCCGCAATGCGATCGTCTGCAGGTGTGTCTGATCGACGAGGACGGTCATGAAGACCGCGTCGATCTGCCCGACCGCACATTCGGTATCTGGCACGGCACCGTTCCCGATGTCGGTCCCGGCCGGCGATACGGCTATCGCGCGTACGGGCCGTGGCGTCCCCGCGACGGTCTGCGTACCAATCCGCACAAGATCCTGCTCGATCCATGGGGGCGGCAGGTGATGGGAACCGATCTTCGGACCAGCTCTGCCGACGCCGCCCGGCTGCTCGCATACGACGACGATCCTTTCGGCTCCATGTCCACGGTCGATTCGCTCGGGTACACGCCTCTGTCCGTCGTCACTGCCGGCACCCCGTTCGACGCGACGCGGCACCGGAAACCGCGTACCCCATGGGAGAACACCGTCATCTACGAACTGCACGTCGGATCGTTCACCGCCACGCACCCCGGCGTGCCGACTGCCCTTCGTGGTACCTATCTCGGACTGGCCCACCCGGCGGTGATCAGCCACCTCGTGCACCTCGGCGTCACCGCGGTGGAACTCCTTCCGGTGCATGCATTCGTGACCGAACCTCCGGTGCGGTCGCGGGGAATGCGCAACCACTGGGGGTACTCGACCGCGTCGTTCTTCGCGCCGCACCCCGGCTATGCCGCGACACCCGGCAACGAGATCGCAGAGTTCCGCACGATGGTCGCGGCACTCCACGACGCGGGGATCGAGGTGATCCTCGACGTCGTGTTCAACCACACGTGTGAGTGGTCGGTCGCGGGACCGAGCCTGTCGTGGCGCGGGCTCGACGCTCCCGGCTACTACCTTCTGGACGACGACGGCCACGACATCGACCTGACCGGGTGCGGAAACACCGTCGACAGCACCTCACCGATCGCGGTACGGATGGTGTGCGACAGCTTGCGTTACTGGACGACACAGATGGGTGTCGACGGGTTCCGGTTCGACCTCGCCAGCGCCCTCGGCCGCCCCGGCGGCGGCGCCTTCGATGCGCGCGCCGCGCTGTTCACCGCCATCACCACCGACCCCGTGCTCACCGAATGCAAACTCATCGCCGAACCCTGGGACGCGACGGCGGAAGGCTACCAACTCGGCCGGTTCGGGGTGCAGTGGTCGGAATGGAACGACCGCTACCGTGACGCCACGCGACGCTTCTGGGCGCGCAACTCCGGGGTGCGTGAGATCGCGTCGCGCCTGACCGGGTCGGAGGACCTGTACCGGCGCCACGAACGCCAACCGTGGATGTCCGTCAACTACGTCACCGCGCACGATGGGTTCACCGTCGCCGACGCCGTCTCGTTCTCCCACAAACACAACGATGCGAACGGTGAGGAGGGCCGGG
Source organism: Rhodococcus sp. NPDC060086 (assembly GCF_042730275.1). Lineage (NCBI taxonomy): Bacteria > Bacillati > Actinomycetota > Actinomycetes > Mycobacteriales > Nocardiaceae > Rhodococcus > Rhodococcus sp. NPDC060086. Next base: position 38,981 of record NZ_JBHWWZ010000020.1, on the reverse strand, counting down.
ACGGGTCCGACCACAACGAGTCGGTGAATCACGGCGTCGAGGGGCCGACCGACGACCCCGCCATCATCGCTGCGCGCGCCCGCCATGTCCGCGCGCTGCTTGCCACGCTGTTGCTCTCGACCGGCACTCCGATGCTGCTCGCCGGCGACGAGTTCGGACATTCCCAGGGCGGCAACAACAACGCGTACTGCGTTCCCGCCGGGACACCGGTGTCCGAGGCGTGGCCCCTCGACTGGGAGCATGCCGACCATCAGCACATCGAGTTCGTCCGTTCCCTCTTGGAACTGCGGCGGAAGGTACCGGTACTCCGGCAACGCAGATTCTTCGAAGGCAGGGCCCGCACCGTCGGCTATCCCGATCTGGTGTGGTTCGGAAGCGAGGGCATCGAACTGCAGGATTCGGACTGGCACGACGACGGCCGCCACACGCTGCAGGCGTGGCTGGACGGCTCGGAACTGGGCACGGTGACGCCGGCGGGAATTCCGTTACCCGACAGCAGCGGACTGTTCGTCCTGCACGCCGGTGACGCGACAGCGGTGACATTGGCGGGCCCCGAGTGGTATCACGGCGACATCCGGTGCGTGTTCGATTCTTCCGCTCGGGGCGGTCGGCCGGTCGATTCCGCGGTCTACCGCGTGGGCTCGTCGTTCTCGCTGACCGGCCCGACCGTGTTGGTTTTCCGGACCGCGAACTGAGAGCCGCGGTTGCGAGACCCACGGTGTCAGGACGAACACGGTGTCAGGACGCTGTTGCGATCACGGTCACCGAGCCGGGCTCGACCTCGGTGAATCCGGCGTCGCGCACCGGGACTGCGGTGCCGTCTCCGACTCGCGCGAGGAGTCCGCTCCACCGGTCCCGGCCTGCGTCCCGGACCGCACACCGAAAACCTGTCGCCGCCCACGCCCGCGCCGAGTCGGCGTCGAGCGCGCCCGCCAGCAGCATCGAGGCGTGGCCGACCTGCGCGGCGGCCTTTCCGACGGTCATCCCCAGTGCCGCATTCACCCACAGGACCGGCACACCGTCCGGAATCTCGCCCGGGTCGTCGTCCGGAAGGTCCGTGCCGCCGATCTGCAGCCGCGCGATACGCGGATCGAGTCCGCCGACAGGGCCCGGCACGAACGCACGGGCCTGCGCGCCACCACGGTCGACCGTCACGCCGTCGATGTCCTGCGCGGCACGCCAGTGTGCCCCGCGGGCACGACGGCTCACCTTGCGGATCCGGGCGTCGTTCCACGAGAGGAACGCGTCCCGCCACACTCCGGGTTCGCCGTCCTCCCCCGTACCGACCCGGGGGTCCAGGCACAGTGCCACCGTCGCGACGGCTGCCGCCTCGAGCAACGCACTGCGGGCGGGAGGCTCGCCCTTGGGGATGTGCAGGACGAGGGGCATCGCGAGCACCGCGGACGGATCCTCCGGGTCTTCGCGGTGTCCGTATCCACGGGCGAGCACGCCGTGCCGGGATTCGAATCCCGGATCGGCGAAGACCGGATACGACTCAGGCACCGTGCTCGAGCGGCACACGCCGGAGTGTTCCGTCTCCGCGGTCGGCGGCTTCGATTTCCTCGCGGGTCACACCGAGTACGAACAGCACGGCGTCGAGGTAGGGGTACGACAGCGCGGTGTCGGCGACCTCGCGCAACGCGGGCTTCGCGTTGAACGCGATGCCGAGACCGGCCGCGCTGAGCATGTCGATGTCGTTGGCTCCGTCGCCCACCGCCACCGTCTGTTCGATGGGGACGCCTGCGTCGTCGGCGAATTCGCGGAGGGCCCGTGCTTTCGCGGCGCGGTCCACGACTTCTCCGACGACCTTGCCGGTGAGCTTGCCATCGACGATCTCGAGGGTGTTGGCGCGCACGAAGTCGAGTTCGAGATCGTGTGCGAGGCCTTCGATGACCTGACGGAATCCACCCGAGACGACGCCGCAGCGGAATCCGAGACGACGCAACGTCCGGATCGTGGTGCGGGCGCCCGGCGTCAGTTCGATCTGGTCGGCGACCTCGTCGATCACACTGGCGGGCAGACCTTCGAGGGTCGCCACCCGCTGCTCGAGCGATTCGGTGAAATCGATTTCGCCGCGCATCGCTGCTTCGGTGACGGCGCGGACCTTGTCTTCGACACCCGCATGTGCGGCGAGCATCTCGATGACCTCGCCCTGGACGAGGGTCGAGTCGACGTCGAACACGATCAGGCGCTTCGAGCGACGCGCGAGGCCACCGCGTTCGACGGCGATGTCGATGTCGAGTCCCGCCGCGAGCTCAGCGAGCGCCTTGCGCAGTGCCGCGTCGGCGTCGGTGCTCTGGTCGGTGGCGGTGACCATCAACTCGAGTCCGGTGAGGGGGTAGTCGGCGATGCCGCGGATCGAGTCGATGTTGGCACCGAGCGACGCGAGGGTGCGGCCGACGGAGCGCATGGCGCGGGCGCTGACGGGGCTGCCGAGCACAACGACTGCGTGGGTGGAGACCTCGCGGCCGTTCTCGGGGCGGGCACCGACCTCGACGTCGGCGTACATGCCGATGGTTGCCATCGCGGCCTCGACTTCGTCCTGCATGGCTTCCGGGTCGCCGGGGCACACCACCACGACGCCGAGGGTGAGCCTGTTCTTGATGACGACCTGTTCGACGTCGAGCAGGTCGACGTCGTGGCGGCTCAACGCGGCGAACAGCACCGAGGTCACACCGGGGTGATCCGGGCCGGTCACCGTCACAAGCACCGTGGTCTCAGACGCCACTACGTCTCCGATCTTCGTCAGTCGAATCGTGCACGGTCGAGGCACGTGCGTATCCATTGTTGCAGTCGCGCGTGCCCCTGACGTGCGGGGGTCGCGCCGGGAACCGGGTTCGGAACCCGACCGACGAAGGCCCCACCCGTGGTCACGAGTGGGGCCTTCGTCAGTGCTTCAGTTGCGCGGGCGTCTAGCCTTCACCGGCGCGCGGGTGGTCGCCGGGAGTACGGTCTGCACCCTCGAGCACGTTCACGTTGTGCTTGTGGCTGCCCGGTCCGACATGCGCCTCGGCGCGCATCCGCTCCACCATGTGCGGGTAGTGCAGCTCGAATGCGGGCCGCTCCGACCGGATTCGCGGCAGCTCCGTGAAGTTGTGACGCGGCGGCGGACACGTGGTGGCCCACTCGAGCGAGTTGCCGTAACCCCACGGATCGTCCACCGTGACGACCTGACCGTAGCGGTAGCTCTTGAAGACGTTCCACATGAACGGCAGCGTCGAGGCGCCGAGGATGAAGGCACCGATCGTCGACACGATGTTCAGGTAGGTGAACCCGTCGGTCGGAAGGTAGTCCGCGTAGCGACGCGGCATGCCCTCGTTACCGAGCCAGTGCTGCACCAGGAACGTCAGGTGGAAGCCGACGAACGTCAGCCAGAAGTGCCATTTGCCGAGACGCTCGTCCATCATCCGGCCCGTCATCTTCGGGAACCAGAAGTAGATGCCGGCGTAAGTGGCGAACACGACGGTGCCGAACACGACGTAGTGGAAGTGCGCGACGACGAAGTAGGTGTCGTGAAGGTGGAAGTCCAGCGGCGGGCTCGCGAGGATGACGCCGGACAGACCGCCGAAGAGGAAGGTGATCAGGAAGCCCACCGAGAACAGCATCGGCGTCTCGAACGTGATCTGGCCTCGCCACATGGTGCCGATCCAGTTGAAGAACTTCACGCCCGTCGGCACCGCGATAAGGAACGTCATGAACGAGAAGTACGGAAGCAGCACAGCGCCGGTGGCGTACATGTGGTGCGCCCACACTGCGATCGACAGGGCCGCGATGGCGATCGTCGCGTAGACGAGGCCGGTGTAGCCGAAGATCGGCTTACGGCTGAAGACCGGGAAGATCTCCGACACGATGCCGAAGAACGGCAATGCGATGACGTAGACCTCGGGGTGGCCGAAGAACCAGAACAAGTGCTGCCACAGGAGCACACCACCGGTGGCCGGGTCGTAGATGTGGCCACCGAGGTGGCGATCGACGAACAGACCGAAGAACGCGGCGGTCAGCAGCGGGAAGACCAGCAGGATCAGGATGCTGGTGATCAGGATGTTCCAGGTGAAGATCGGCATCCGGAACATCGTCATGCCGGGGGCACGCAGGCAGACGACGGTGGTGATGAAGTTGACGCCACCGAGGATGGTGCCCAGACCCATGACGCCGAGGCCCAGGATCCAGAAGTCTGCGCCGACGCCCGGGGAGTGCAGCTCACTGGTGAGCGGCGTGTATGCCGTCCAGCCGAAGTCGGCAGCACCGCCGGGGGTGACGAAACCGAGCATCACGATCGTCGCGCCGAACAGGTACAGCCAGTAGCTGAACGCATTCAGTCGCGGGAACGCCACGTCGGGTGCGCCGATCTGCAGCGGCAGGATGTAGTTCGCGAATGCGAACACGACCGGGGTCGCGTACATCAGCAGCATGATGGTGCCGTGCATGGTGAACAGCTGGTTGAACTGCTCGTTCGACAGGAACTGCAGGCCCGGGACTGCGAGTTCGGTGCGCATCAGCAGGGCCATCAGGCCACCGATGAGGAAGAACGAGACCGAGGTGATCAAGTACATGATCCCCAGATCCTTCGGATCTGTGGTGGTGATCATCTTGTAGATGAACGAACCCTTGGGTCCCTGCCGCGGCGGGTATGGCCTTGCTGCAGCTATCTCTGGGACTGGCTGGGGCGCTACGGCAGTCACTAATCCTCCTGAATGCGCGCTCGACTCGGGCTGGAGGCGAACGGTCTCTCTGGCTTGCGCTCATCGAATCGTAGACCGTGCGCCCACCACTCGTTAACCGGGTCCTACTCGCTGTCGTACTCGGGCGTCACACTACCGCTGAACCGGCAATCCGTGCATGAGCGCATCACCCCTCCGCATGTCACGGAGCCCCGAGTGACGCACATCACCGCGCACCGGATCCACCGCGCAGAGGCCCCCTTTCCACTCGGCCCGCTGTGGCAGGATCGCCGGAGCCGATCTGCACAGGCGATAGCATGATTCGTCCCCTCTACAGGAAGTGGTGGAATTGCCCGCGCACCGTGTCCGCATTGCCGCTCTCGCTGCCGCCACGGCCGCCCTCACTCTCGCCGGCTGCTCTGCGCCTACCGACGACCCTGCCTCCGAGATCGTGCGCACCACCACCCGCATCGCCGGAGCAGCGGTGGTCGGCATCGAACGCGACACGACATCGGCGTGTGCCCTGCCGAGTGCCACCGATCCCGGTCTGCCCGCCGGTGGCACGCACGGCGTCATTCATACGGCCGGCGTGTCCGAGGTCCCGAACGATCCGCAGCGGATCGTCGTCCTCGACATCGCCTCGCTCGACGCCGTGTGCGCGCTGGGACTGTGGGAACGTGTCGTCGGCGTGGGCATCGCCCCGGACGAACGCCCCGAGTACCTCGGCACCGGTGTCACGGAGATCCCCGCGATCGGACCCCCCGGTTCCCCCGACCTCGCTGCGGTCGAGCAGGGCCGACCGGACCTCATCGTCGGCGCGTCGGCGGACGCCGACCTCTACGAATCGTTGTCGTCCGTCGCACCGACCGTGGTGGTCGGGGGCGACCAGGTGTTCTGGCGGCAGCAGTTCGAACGTGTCGGTGAGTCCCTGGGTCGGTCCGAGGCGGCGCGCCGGGCGCTCGAGGAGTATTCCGTCGCGGCGAGTGAACTCGGACGCGAGCTCACCTCGTCCCAGACACAGGCGTCGCTCGTGCGGTTCACCGGTGACGGGCCCACGATCGACGGTACCGCCTCGTTCGCCGGTCAAGTCCTCGCCGACGTCGGGGCCGAACGTCCTGCCCCGCAGAGGTTCGGAGTCGAGGACGGCCGTTCGTACCGGCCGCTCGACACCGAGGACCCGGCCGCCGCCGACGGAGATGTGATCTTCGTCCGGTTCGCGGGACAGAGCGGCCTCGATCGGGGTACCGAGTACATGAAGCGGGACGAGTGGCTCGACCTCGGCGCCGTCACCGACAACCGGTTGTTCTCGGTCTCGGACGAGGTGTGGTCCACGCCCGGCCCGGTCGCGGCCCACGCGGTACTGACAGATCTGAGGCACTCACTCAATGGCTATTCGAACTGACATCACTGCAGCTACCCGGCGGGTCGGGATCGCTCTTGCGGGCGCACTCACGTTGGGCACCCTGGCCGTCGCGCCGGCCACTGCCCAGCCCGTGGCGCACGCGGACATCGAGGTGTTCGCCGCCGACGGTGTGACCCCGCTCGGCGACACTCCCGTCCACGAGGGCGACACGGTGGTCGTTCGCGGTACCGGGTTCGACCCCGAGGCCAACCGCACCGGTGGACTGCCGCTGCCGGTGCCGCCCGGTGTTCCGCACGGCACATTCGTCTCGTTCGGCGGTTTCTCCGAGCATTGGCGACCGTCCGAGGGTGCGCCCACCGAGAGTCGCGCCACGGTGCGTTCCACCAATGCGTGGGTGTTGTCGGAACGTGCACTGAACCAGGTTCCGGATCGGCCGTTCGACCTGCGGCGCACGGTGCGGCAACAGTGGGTTCCGCTTGCCGACGACGGCTCCTTCACGGCAGCAGTCACCATCGACGCACCGGAGACCGTTCCCGACGACGCCCGGTACGGCATCTACACATTCGGGGCGGCCGATGCGGTCAACGCCGAGCAGGAACTGTCGGTACCGGTGAACTTCGACCCCTCCCCCGGACCCGGACGGAACGCCCCGGTGGCACCACCTCGGGACCTCGTGTGGGGCTTCGCGCCCGGGTACAGCGACCTGGTCACGGGAACCACGCAGGGCTCGGTCGTCGGCAGCGAGGGCGCGTCGGTCCGCGACGACGGGACGATGACCTTCGAGCTCTCCGACGCACGGATCGATCCGGCCACCGGCCTCGGTCGCATCGAATACCACGGCACGGTCGTGTCGTTCACGCGCTTCCATCTGCTCGAGATCGCACTCGCGAACCCGTGGGTCGAGTTCACCGCCGACGGAACCTATCTCACGGCGGAGTCCTCGACCGGTGACCAGGTGGGCACCGACTCGATGAGCCGTATCACGCTCGCCCGACTCGACACTGCCGCCGACGGTGGACGCACCGAGTGGAGCAACGTGCCTGCCAGGTTCTCCGTCCCACTGCAGCCGACGATCCTGCTGCCCTATTCGGGGCAGACCGCCGCTCCGGTGTCGTTCCGGTACTGACCTCGGGTAGGGATGGACTCATGCCCATACCGGATTTCGTCTCCAAGCTCCGCGCTCACGTCGGACACGACCCGCTGTGGTTGTCGGGGGTGAGTGCGATCGTCCTCGACGACGACGGTCGGGTCCTGCTCACCCGCCGCGCCGACAACGGCAAGTGGGCGGTGGTGTCGGGCATTCTCGAGCCAGGTGAGGAACCGGCGGTCGCCGCGGTACGCGAGGTTGCCGAGGAGACGGGCGTCGACGCCGAGGTGCTGCGGCTCACGAGCGTCGATGTCACCCAACCGATCACCTATCCCAACGGTGATGTCGCGCAGTATCTGGACGTGTCCTTCGTGATGCGCGCGACCGGGGGTGCGGCGCGGGTCGCCGACGACGAAAATCTCGAGGTGGCGTGGTTCGCACCCGACGACCTACCGACCCCTCTCACTGCAACGTCGGCCCTGCGGCTGGAGAAGGCGCTCGCGGCCCGCACGGAAGCGTGGTTCCGCTACCCCTGACAACGCTCGGGACGACTGCAACCGATACGGACATGCACCCCGCGCTTCCAGGAAGGGGGGTGCATGTCCGTATGTGGAGCTTCTACACGGGAATCAGAAATCCCAGTCGTCGTCTTCGGTGACGACAGCCTTGCCGATCACGTACGAGCTTCCCGATCCCGAGAAGAAGTCGTGGTTCTCGTCGGCGTTGGGCGACAGTGCCGACAGGATCGCCGGATTGACGTCGGTCTCGTCCTTCGGGAACAGCGCCTCGTAGCCGAGATTCATCAGCGCCTTGTTGGCGTTGTAGCGGAGGAACTTCTTGACGTCCTCGGTCAGCCCCGCTTCGTCGTACAGGTCCGAGGTGTAATGGGCCTCGTTGTCGTACAACTCGAGCAGCAGGTCGAAGACCCATTCTTTGAGTTCGTCCCGCTCGGCCTGGGAAACCTTCTCGAGGCCCTTCTGGTATTTGTAGCCGATGTAATAGCCGTGCACTGCCTCGTCGCGGATGATCAAGCGGATGACGTCGGCGGTGTTGGTGAGCTTCGCCCGCGACGACCAGTACATCGGCAGGTAGAAGCCCGAGTAGAACAGGAACGACTCGAGCAGCGTCGAGGCGGCCTTGCGCTTGAGCGGATCGTCGCCCTGGTAGTAGTCCAGAATGATCTGCGCCTTGCGCTGCAGATTCTCGTTCTCCTCCGACCACCGGAACGCATCGTCGATCTGCCGGGTGGAGCAGAGCGTCGAGAAGATCTGCGAATAGCTCTTGGCGTGCACCGACTCCATGAACGCAATGTTCGTCAGCACCGCTTCCTCGTGCGGCGTGACCGCGTCGGGGATCAGCGAGACGGCACCGACGGTGCCCTGGATCGTGTCGAGCAGGGTCAGACCGGTGAACACCCGCATGGTGAGCTGCTGCTCGTATTCGGTGAGCGTGCCCCACGACGGGATGTCGTTGGAAACCGGCACCTTCTCGGGCAGCCAGAAGTTGCCGGTGAGGCGATCCCACACCTCGGCGTCCTTGTCGTCGGGGACGCGGTTCCAGTTGATCGCCGACACGCGGTCGATCAGTTTGATCCGCGCCCCGTCTGCGGGCGAGTGCGATACAGAGGTCATCGGTTACCTACCTGAATGTCTTCGTGGGACGAGAGCTGCCGGGGGACGTGGTGGGTCAGAGCATGCAGGAGACGCAATTCTCCACCTCGGTGCCTTCGAGGGCCATCTGCCGCAGGCGGATGTAGTACAGCGTCTTGATTCCCTTGCGCCACGCGTAGATCTGCGCCTTGTTGACATCACGAGTGGAGACGGTGTCCTTGAAGAACAACGTCAGCGACAGTCCTTGATCGACGTGCTGCGTGGCCGCCGCGTAGGTGTCGATGATCTTCTCGTACCCGATCTCGTACGCGTCCTGGTAGTAGTCCAGGTTGTCGTTGGTCAGGTACGGCGCAGGGTAGTAGACGCGGCCGATCTTGCCTTCCTTGCGAATCTCGACCTTCGACGCCACCGGATGAATGGAGCTGGTGGAGTTGTTGATGTACGAGATCGACCCGGTCGGCGGGACGGCCTGCAGGTTCTGGTTGTAGATGCCGTGCTCCTGCACGGACGCCTTCAGCTCGCGCCAGTCACTCTGAGTGGGGATGGCAACGCCGGCGTCGGAGAACAAGGCGCGCACACGGTCCGTTTCCGGCTCCCACGCCTGCTCGGTGTATTTGTCGAAGAACTCACCCGACGCGTACTTCGACTCCGGGAACCCCTTGAAGTGGGTGCCGCGCTCGATGGCGATCCGGTTCGACGCGCGCAGCGCGTGGAACAGCACCGTGTAGAAGTAGATGTTCGTGAAGTCGATTCCTTCGGCCGAGCCGTAGTAGATGTGCTCGCGGGCCAGATACCCGTGCAGGTTCATCTGTCCGAGGCCGATGGCGTGGGACTCGTTGTTGCCCTTCTCGATCGATGGCACCGACGCGATGCTCGTCTGATCGGAGACCGCGGTCAGGCCGCGGATCGCGACATCGATGGTCTGGGCGAAGTCCGGCGAATCCATGGCCTTCGCGATGTTGAGCGAGCCCAGGTTGCACGAGATGTCCTTGCCCACGTGGCTGTAGGACAGGTCGTCGTTGAACTCCGACGGCGTGGAGACCTGAAGGATCTCGGAGCACAGGTTCGAGTGGGTGATCTTGCCCGCGATGGGATTCGCCCGGTTGACAGTGTCCTCGAACATCACATACGGGTAGCCGGATTCGAACTGCAGTTCTGCGACCGTCTGGAAGAACTCGCGGGCCTTGATCTTCGACTTGTGGATGCGCTTGTCGTCGACCATCTCGTAGTACTTCTCGGTCACGTCGATATCGGCGAACGGCTTCCCGTAGACACGCTCGACGTCGTACGGCGAGAAGAGGTACATGTCCTCGTTCTTCTTCGCCAACTCGAAGGTGATGTCGGGGATCACGACGCCGAGAGAAAGCGTCTTGATGCGGATCTTCTCGTCGGCGTTCTCACGCTTGGTGTCGAGGAAGCGGTAGATGTCGGGGTGATGGGCGTGCAGATACACCGCACCGGCACCCTGACGTGCGCCGAGCTGGTTGGCGTACGAGAACGAATCCTCGAGCAGCTTCATGATCGGGATGACGCCCGAGGACTGGTTCTCGATCTTCTTGATCGGGGCACCGTGCTCACGAATATTGGTGAGCAGCAGTGCAACTCCACCACCGCGCTTCGACAGCTGCAGTGCCGAGTTGATCGAGCGACCGATCGACTCCATGTTGTCCTCGATGCGCAGCAGGAAGCACGACACGGGCTCGCCGCGCTGCTTCTTGCCGGAGTTGAGGAACGTGGGGGTCGCGGGCTGGAATCGACCGGAGATGATCTCGTCGACGAGGTGCCGGGCAAGAATCTCGTCGCCGTCGGCCAGGGTCAGCGCGACCATGCAGACGCGGTCCTCGAATCGCTCGAGGTAGCGCTTGCCGTCGAACGTCTTGAGGGTGTACGAGGTGTAGTACTTGAACGCACCGAGGAACGTCGGGAACCGGAACTTCTTCGAATATGCCTGCTGGAACAGCGATTTGACGAACTCACGAGAGTACTTGTCCAGAACCTCCGGCTCGTAGTACTTCTCTTCGACGAGGTAGTCGAGCTTCTCGTCGATGTTGTGGAAGAACACGGTGTTCTGATTGACATGCTGCAGGAAGTACTGGCGCGCGGCGGCCACGTCCTTGTCGAACTGGATCTCGCCGTTCGGGCCGTACAGGTTCAACATCGCGTTGAGTGCGTGGTAGTCGAGCGACTCGTCTGCCGCTGCGCTCGTGGTCCGAGCGGGATCGGTAATGGTCACAGTGCTGCCCCTACATATCGGAAGGTATGAAATCAGCCGCGCTGCCGGCGGGCGCGCGGTCCTGGAGAACTGCGGGCCGAGACCCGCCTGTGCGTTATGCCGTCTGGAGGCCCGTCCGGAGGCTCTGCCCCCAGAACTGCGCGAGACCATCCCGGACACGCTCGACGTCGTCGGCCGTGCCCATCAGTTCGAACCGATACAGATACGGCACCTTGCACTTTCGCGAAACGATGTCGCCCGCGAAACAGAACGATTCACCGAAGTTGGTGTTTCCCGCTGCGATCACACCGCGGATCAGGCTACGGTTGTGCTCGTTGTTCAAGAAGCGGATCACCTGCTTGGGCACGAAATTCGTGTCGCGGCCGGTGACGGTGGTCCCGCCTCCATAGGTGGGCAGGATCAACACGTACGGATCTCGGACCTCGAACGCGCCCTCACGGTCGTGCAGCGGGATCCGGGCGGCCGGAATCTCGAGTTTCTGCACGAATCTGTGGGTGTTCTCGGATGCGCTCGAGAAGTACACCAGAGACGTCCCCCGGGTAGACCCCTGCGAGGTCATCGGTATTCACCAACTTTTCGGTCGATTACGAAGGCCGGCCCGTCGTACGATGCCGTACTGCTACAGCGATCCGAGTGGGATCAGGCTGCGACCGCGAGAGCCTTGATGCGATCGGGACGGAAACCCGACCAGTGATCCTCGCCTGCCACGACGACGGGCGCCTGGAGGTAGCCCAGAGCCATGACGTAGTCGCGGGCTTCGGGATCCTCGGAGATGTCGACGATCGAGTACTCGATTCCGGCCTTGTCGAGGGCCCGATAGGTGGCGTTGCACTGGACGCAGGCAGGCTTGGTGTAGACGGTGATGTTCATGGGGTTCCCCTCTTCAACACGGCCGTGACAGGCCGGACGACTGACTGCTGCGCGATGCTCGAATGCCCATCGAACCCGACCCGATCTCACTTCCCCGAGAGATCCCTGCCGTATGGGCTTCCAACGGTCTAGACACTACACCTTGTGCCCGACGGATACATAGAACCCAGGATGTTGTGACTTACATTCTTGATATTCCCAGGTCGCCTCACTTTCGCGCTGCAGATCGGGCTCTTCTGCGGCGTGTCGGGGGCCGCGTTCCGGGCGCGGTTCCACACAGTGTGACGCGACCCACCGACAAGTCCGGTGGGTCGCGTCACCATCGCAGTCAGGGCAGCGCGCCGGACACGTCCTCCAGGCGCACCGGCAGATCCCTCACCCGCACTCCAGTCGCGTGCCACAACGCGTTGACAACGGCCGCCGCGCTTCCGACGGTGCCGATCTCACCCACGCCCCGTGATCCTGTCGGCGTGGCCCGCAGATCCTCCTCGTCGAGCCACCCTGCATCGACATTGCCGATGTCCGCGTGCGTGGGCACGTGATACTCGGCCAGATCGTGATTCACGACATGACCGAAACGGCCGTCCCGAATGCTCTCCTCGAACAGCGCCATGGAGATCCCGAAGCACATCCCCCCGATGAATTGTGAACGGGCGGTGCGTGGATTGATCACTCGCCCCACGGAGAAGATCCCCAGCATTCTGGGCACCCTGATCTCACCGGTATCGGAATCGACCCGGACCTCCGCGAAATGTGCACCGTACGACTGCGCGCGGAAATGCTCGAGCTCTCGATTCTCCCCGGCGGCCGCCGACACTTCGGCACCTGCCTCGGGGGCGTCGCCGAATCGTTTCCGGAACTCCACCGCCGCAGCGACGATCGCAGTGCCCCACGACGAGGTGCCCGACGAGCCACCGGCGACCGTGGCAGTGGGCAGCGCGCTGTCGCCGATCTCTACGCGCACATCGTCGACGCCGCACCCGAGAGCATCCGCGGCGATGAGGGTCAGGGCAGTCCATGCTCCTGTCCCCAGGTCGGCGGCACCGATCTGCACGGCGAACCGGCCCGCTCCCTCATGCCGGATCGTCGCTTCGGAGCCGGGGTTCACCATGTGCGGATAGGTGGCGACCGCGACGCCCGTCCCGATCAGCCACCGACCGTGACGCCGGAGCCCCGGCGTGCGATCGTGCGCATCCCAGCCGAACCGTCGTGCACCTTCACGGAGGCATTCGACCAACTTCCGGGACGACCACGGCTTCCCCGACTCCGGGTCCACGTCGGGTTCGTTGCGAATCCGCAGTTCGATCGGATCGATCCCGCAGGCCTCCGCGAGTTCGTCCATCGCAACTTCTCCGGCGTACATGCCGGGAGCTTCTCCTGGCGCGCGCATCCAGAACGGCGCAGGTACGTCCAAGGCCACCACGCGGTGTGTAGATCTCAGGTTCGGTACCCGATACAGGTTTCGGGACGACACCGCGGCCTGCTCGACGAACTCCGAGACGTGCGACGACTGCGTGTATGCCTCGTGGATCAGTCCCGTGATGGTCCCGTTGCGGTCGGCGGCGATGCGTACATGCGACGCCGTCGGCGCGCGATAGCCGACGTAGCCGAACATGTCCTGCCGCGAGACGGCGAACTTCACCGCGCGTCCGGGTAGCGCCCGGGCAGCCATGGCGGCGAGCACGTCGTGCGCATGAGGCGCGCCCTTGGAGCCGAATCCTCCGCCGATGTACGGGCAGATCACGCGGATCTTCGAGGGGTCGATCCCGAGGACCGGCGCGAGCGCCTCGACCACACCGTGTGGATGCTGAGTCGAGTCGTAGAGCGTCAACTCGTCGTGTTCCCACAGTGCCACCACGGTGTGCGGTTCGAGCGGGTTGTTGTGCTCTTCGGGAGTGGAGTACCACTCGTCCACCAGCACATCAGCAGCGGCGACGGCAGCGTCGACCTCGCCACGCTCGCTGTCGGCCGGGTAGCCGCCATTGGCCTTCACCGGTGCATACATCGAAGGGTGATCGTGCCGGAAACCGACGTCGTGCGGCTGCTGGTCGTAGTCGATGGTCAGCAGATCGCACGCCTGCCGGGCCACCTCGGGCGTCTCCGCGATCACCGCGGCGACCATCTGCCCCCGATACGCGACATCCGGACTCTGAAGGACCACATACTCTCCCTCCGCCTCCGCTGTCAGACGCGGAGCGTCGAAGGGAGTGAGTACCTCGAGCACACCGGGGACGGCCAGTGCCGCTACCGTGTCGACCGCCCGAACCCGGCCGCGTGCGATCGTTGCGGTCGCGGGAACGAGATACGCAGGATCCGCGACGCGATGCTCGTACGCGTACGGCGCGGTGCCGGTCACCTTTCTCGGTCCGTCCACCCGGGCGGTGGACATACCGATCGCGCGGCTTTCGTTACGACTCATACGGACTCCTCTCGAGGAACGCGGTCGGCGAGATCCCGCAGAACCGCGACGACGGTGCGTCGCAGCAGCGCCACCTTGAATGCGTTGCCCTCGAGCGGTCGTGCAACGGCAAGTTCGGCGTCCGCTGCCGCGGCGAACACCGAATAGCCCGGGGAATGCCCGAGCAGCGCCTCCTCTGCTCGGTGCGCACGCCACGGCCGGTGAGCCACCCCACCGAACGCAAGTCGGCAACCGCTGATCGCGCCGTCGGTCACAGTCAGTTCCGCCGCCACCGATACCAGGGCGAACGCGAACGCGGCGCGATCTCGAACCTTGCGATAGGTCGAGACACTCCCCTGCGGGGCAGGAATGTGTACGCCGACGACGAGGTCGTCGCGCGCAAGAGTGGTGTCGAGTTCGGGTGTGTCCCCGGGCAAGCGGTACAACTCCTCGAGCGGGACCGTTCGTTCACCTTCCGATCCGAGAATCACCGCTTCCGCATCGAGCGCGAGCATGGCGACCGCCATATCGGAAGGGTGGGTCGCGACGCATCCCTCGGACGCACCGAACAGCGCGTGATACCGGGTATAGCCCTCGAGCGCTGAGCACCCACTGCCGGGCTCGCGCTTGTTGCACGGGGTCGATACGTCGCGGAAGTACACACAGCGGGTGCGCTGCAAGAGGTTCCCGCCGGTGGTTGCCGAATTCCGCAGTTGCGCCGACGCGCCCGACAGCAACGCACGGGACAGCATCGGATAGCGCCGGCGCACAACCGGGCGCGCGGCAAGGTCACTGTTGCGCACGTTGGCACCGATCCTGACACCGCCGTCCGCGGCGTCGACGATGTCGTCGAGCGGCAAGTGCGAGATGTCGACCAGCAGGTCCGGGGTCTCGACTCCGAGCTTCAGATTGTCGACGAGATTGGTGCCGCCGGCAAGGAATGCCGCGTCGGGATTGTCGTGGACGAGCGCGACCGCAGTTGCCGGATCCGGCGCCCTCTCGTATCGCAACGGTTTCATCGGCCGACCCCTCCGGTCGGAGCAGATCTGCCGCCGTTTGCGACGGCGGAGATCGCCGCCACGATGTTCGGGTATGCGGCGCAGCGGCACAGATTGCCGCTCATGCGTTCGCGGATCTCGTCACCGTCGAGAGCAACGGCCGAATCGAGATCGTCGGTGACGTAGCTGGGGTCTCCCTGTGCAACCTCGTCGAGCATGCCCACCGCAGAACAGATCTGCCCCGGTGTGCAGTATCCGCACTGGAACGCATCGTCATCGATGAACTGCTGCTGGAGTGGATGCATCTCGCCGTCCGACGACAGTCCGTCGGCGGTGACGATATGCGCCCCGTCGTACGAGACTGCAAGCGCGAGGCATGTCACGACACGACGGCCATCGAGCAACACGGTGCACGACCCGCACTGGCCGTGATCACATCCTTTCTTCGGGACAGTGATGTCGAGGCGGTCGCGTAGGGCGTCGAGAACGGTGGTGCGTACATCGACCGTGACCCGGCGTCGAGCACCATCGACGTGGAGCACTATGTCGCGCTCGTATTCGTTCACGACAGAGGTCGACGCGTTTTCCGTTGCCATGGGTGGACCTCCGAACGGTGGCCTGTGTCCTGGGCATTCCCGTTGGCGGGTCGATCCAATCGTCCTCCGGCGGAATCGCCGAAGCCGAGCCGCGACATCCACCTCGAACTTAGGGCATGCTGCCCTAACCGTAGGATCGCTCGATGATGCCGTTTCGGCAGCACTATGCAGGAGGAAGATCTTGTCCACTACATTGCTTCGTCGTCGCCCCCGGGGCGTGCGCCTGATGGCAGCCGTCGGCGCCCTGGCCCTCGGAGTCACCATGACCGCGTGCTCGTCCGACACCGGGTCGAGTGACGACGCGCCGACGACTGCCTCCGAATCCGACGCGTCGAGCGGGGAATGGCCGCGCACCGTGGAGACGGCCGACGGCCCGGTAACCCTCGACTCTCAGCCCGAACGGATCGTGTCGACGAGTGTGACTCTCACCGGCACCCTGCTCGCCCTCGATGCGCCGCTGTACGGCACCGCGGCACAGCCGCCGAGCACCGTGACCGACGAGGACGGCCTGTTCACACAGTGGGCCGACGTGGCAGCCGAGCGTGATGTCGAAGTCCTCTACCAGGGCGAGCCGAATCTCGAGGCGATCACCGCCGCGACGCCGGATCTCATCGTCGTCTCGTCCAGTGATGCCGATTCCACGCTCGATCAGGTCGAACTCCTCTCCCAGATCGCACCGACCCTCGTCTACGACTACTCGGACAAGTCGTGGCAGGACCTGACCACACAGATGGCCGAGGCGGTCGGTGCAGAGGAACGGGCGACCGAACTGCTCGAGGAATTCGACAACAAGGTCGACGATGCGAAGAACGCGATTTCCCCTGTTCTCGCGGAGGACGACACGGTGAGCATCCTCACCTACAATTCGCCCGAGGATTCCCGGATCTTCACCGACGAGTCCGCTCAGGGGCGACTCGCCACCCGGCTGGGCTTCACGGTCACGTCCGTTCCCGAGAATGCAGGAGCGGCCGCTGCCGGACGCTCGGACATCATCGCCGTGGCAACCGAGAACCTGTCGCTGGCGCTCACCGGGGGAACCACTTTCATCATCAACGCCCTGCCGGAGGACGCCGACCGATTGAAGGCCGACCCGACACTGGCAAACACGAAGTCCGTCCAGGACGACTCGGTCTACGCGCTGGGTTACGACAGCTTCCGCCTCGACTTCTACAGCGCGAACAACGTCGTCGATCGCATCCTCGACGCGCTCGGCTGATCCCGCACATATCCGTGCGTGAACGTCTCCGACATCGCGCACGCGACGGGGCCGGAAACCTCAGCGGTTTCCGGCCCCGTTCGCACGTGACAGTCGCGATCAGGCGCTGGCGAGAGCTGCCTTCGCATCGGCGAGAGCGGTCACGACGGCAGAGATCTGTCCCGCAGTCTCGGCGTGCTCCTTGGCGTGGGCCTCGCCGAACTTGCCGAAGGTCTCTCCGACGGTGAGCGACCCACCCTCGATGACCTTGCCGCCGGCGATACCGGCGGCCTTCACCGTGTCTTCGAGAGCCCACTTGCCTGCGTTCCGGCTCGGCGACTGGCTGACGACGGCAACCGGCTTGCCCGTCATCGCGCCCACGCCGTACGGGCGGGAGAGCCAGTCGATGGCGTTCTTCAGGACAGCGGAGATGGTGCCGTTGTACTCCGGCGTGACGAGCAGGAACGCGTCGGAGTCTGCGGCCGCGTCCCGCAGTGCAGCAGCGGCGGCCGGAACGGTCTCGCTGTCGAGATCTTCGTTGTAGAACGGAATGTCTGCGAGCCCCTCGTACACGATGACCTCCACTTCGCTGGGCGACACCTCCACTGCGGTCTCCGCGAGCTGACGAGTGATGGCGGCGGAGCGCAGGCTGCCGACGAGGGCGAGAACTCGGGTCTGGGCCATGTTCGAATCCTTGAGGTCTGGGGACGGGAAGTCCGGGTCGAAGCAACTACACGAGCATAAACGGACCGCAGTCCACTTCAATTCCCCGTCCGTTAAAGTGTGACCTTGTGAACACTCCCATCCCTATCGTCGGCGAGAGCGTGGAACGAGGTGATGCCGCGCGCAACCGGCAACGGCTCCTCGACGCCGCGGCGCTCCTCGTCGCCGAGCGCGGACCCGACGCGGTGACCATGGACGCCGTCGCAGCCCGCGCCGGCGTCGGTAAGGGCACGGTGTTCCGCCGGTTCGGCTCACGCGCGGGGCTCATGGCCGCTCTCCTCGATCACAGCGAGTCCGCGTTCCAGCATGCCTGCATGTACGGCCCTCCCCCGCTCGGGCCCGACGCCGAGCCGATCGCGCGGTTGATCGCATTCGGCCGGGCACGCATCGAACTCGTCGAAGTCCAGGGCGAACTGCTCCGCGCAGCGGAGAGCTCCGCCGAGACTCGCCACGGCAACGCTCCCCGGCAGGTCTCGCTCATCCATCTCGAGATACTGCTGCGCGCGACCGGGATGGGCAACCACTCCCGACTGCTCGCCCACTCACTGCTGGCATCGCTCGACCCCGGCCTGATCCTGTACCAGTGGCACGAGCTCGGCTATCCACTGAAACAACTCGCCGACAACTGGGCCGACCTCGCCCATCGTGTCGTCACCGGCCACAGCGCCCCGAATACGGGTTACTCCACGTAACGTGAGCGGATGACTCGTATCCTCGGCGTCCTGGCCCTGTTCTCCGTAGCGGTTGCCGTCTCTGCATGCAGCACCGATGCTTCCGAGGTATCCGACTCCGGATCGGCAGACGATCTCACCGGCCGCACGTTCGTGTCGACGGAGGTGATCGGTCAGGCGATTCCCGGCGGCGGGCCCCTCATCATGGAGTTCCCGGAGCCCGGACACATCGCCGCAACCGCGGGCTGCAACCGCTTCGTCGGGTCGGTCGACCTCACCGACGGCACCCTGATCGCGCCGAATCTCGCCAGCACGATGATGGCGTGCCCGCCCCCTCTCGACGCCGTCGACGGATGGTTGAGTTCCCTCTTCTCCGGGTCTCCCGAGTGGAGCCTCGACGGCGACGATCTCACGCTCACCGGCGGTGAGACCACAGTCTTTCTGACCGACAAGAAGGTCGTCGACCCCGATCGGCCGATCACCGGAACCGAATGGGCCGTCACAACCGTGCGCACCGCCGACGCGGTCATGTCGTCGGTCGCGCTCGAGAACGCCGCTCCGACCCTGACGGTCGCCGAGGACGGGCAGGTCTCGGGCAGCACCGGATGCAACCGTTTCACCGGAACCGCCCAGGTGGGCGACGGCACCCTGACGTTCGGTCCGCTGGCGACCACCCGCGCCGCGTGCACCGACCCCGAACTCACCGAGATCGAAAACCACGTCCTCGCGGTCCTCTCGGGTGAGACCACCTATGTCGTCGACGGGACGGAGATGACGCTCACGGCGTCGAACGGGGTCGACGGTCTGGGCTACACGGCACGTTAGCCACCAGGCACGTCAGGCAGTGGAACCCGTCAGTACCGCCACCCCCGTCAGTACCGCTCCTCGAGCCACCGAGCGAGTGCTCGTGCCGCAGCGTCGATCTGCTTCGGCCAGTCCATCGCGGTGTCATCGGCGTGGTCGCTCACATACTTGACCAGCCGAATCCCCGCTCCCATATAGGCGGCGGCGTGGGCGATCGCGAAGCCTTCCATGTCGACGAGGTCGGCGCGCGCAGCCAACGCGTCACGGACCTCGGCCTCGGAGACGAACGTGTCGCCGGTCGCGAGAACGGTGCCGTCGCCGTCGCCGATCGCGAGCGTGTCCTGCACCGGATGCCCCAGACTGCGCAGCACGTTGCTGCTGATGTCGTGATTGATCACCGTCGACGGCACATACAGCCCACCGTGGTGATCGTGCAATGCACCCGCGGTACCGATGTTGACGACGAGCGGCCGCGCGTCCTCCGGGTGTCGTGCGAGCGCCGCGGTGACCGCCACCGCGGCCGTGACCTTCCCGATGCCGGTGATGAGGACGTCGTACCGATCGGGCACATGCGCCGCTTCGGCCTTCGTTGCGGATACGACGAGAATCCCGTTCACATGCAGCCTTTCTCGATCCGGTGGGGTCGCCGGCGCACCACCCGGTGCAGTGCACGACCCGCGTCCCGCACCGTATCGCGGCACGCCGCATACCCGTGACGTGCCCGGTAGAGTTCCCGCATGGAAAATCTTCGCGATCGCATCATCGATGAACTCGGAGTCCGGCCCACTATCGATCCGCGCGCCGAAATCGACACGCGTGTCCGGTTTCTCACCGACTACCTGCGCAGTACGCCCGCAAAGGGCTTCGTGCTCGGAATCAGCGGGGGCCAGGACAGCACTCTGGCGGGCCGCCTCGTGCAGCTCGCGGTGGAGGCACTGCGCGTCGACGGGGACGAGGCCGAGTTCGTCGCCGTCCGCCTCCCCTACGGTGAGCAGGCCGACGAACACGATGCGCGGATCGCGCTCGACTTCATCGCGCCCGACCGCGAGTTCCGCGTCAACGTCAAGCCCGGTGCCGACGCAACCGCCGCCGAAGCCGCCCAGGGCATCGGCGAACTCCTCGGCGGCGACGCCACGCTCCGCGATTTCGTGCGCGGCAACATCAAAGCCCGCGAACGGATGGTTCTGCAGTACGCCATCGCCGGCCAGCTCGGTCACCTGGTGGTCGGCACCGACCACGCGGCGGAGGCCGTCACCGGCTTCTTCACCAAATTCGGGGACGGCGGTGTCGACATCACCCCGCTCACCGGCCTGACGAAGCGGCAGGGCGCGGCGCTCCTCCGTGAGCTCGGGGCCCCGGAGAGCACGTGGAAGAAGGTCCCGACGGCGGATCTCGAAGACGACCGGCCCGCCCTGCCCGACGAAGTCGCACTCGGAATGACCTACTCCGAGATCGACGACTATCTCGAGGGGAAGGCCGTCACAACGGAGGTTGCAGAGAAGGTCGAGCGCGTTTTTCTGACCACGAGGCACAAGAGGACCGTGCCGGTCACTCCGCTCGACACCTGGTGGCGCTGAGCGCTATCCGCCGGCGAAGGGTGGCAGCACGTCCACCTTCGCCCCCGCGGGGTAGGTCAGATCGCGGGTGAGTTCGCCACCGCCCGAATCCGGTTCGACGAGATAGGCGGCAACCGTCAGGACCCGTTCCATGTCTGCGCCGTGTCGCTCGATCAAGGCCGCGCGCAACGCGGCCAGGTCGGAACCGGCAGCGAGGTCGACGGTCTCCTTCTCACGCCCCGCGGCGTCGGCTGCTGCCGCGAAATACCGCACCTCGATCCCGGTCATCTGATCAACCACCGATAGCTCCCATACTGCGTTCCGGCGGCACGAAATCCGCCGCATCGATGCCGTGTCCGGCCCACTTGTTCCACATCGCACCGCGCCACAACGCGGCAAGCTCCTCATCGGTCGCGCCACCGCGCACCGCCGCCCGCAGATCGGTCTCCCTATCGCTGAACAGGCACGACCGGACGGTGCCCTCCGCGGTCAGGCGGGTGCGGTCGCAGTCCGAACAGAACGAACGGGTCACCGACGCGATGATCCCCACGGTCGCCGGTCCACCGTCGACGGACCACCGCTCCGCCGGCGCCGACGGATCCTCCCGCGGTGCTTCGGTGAGCGTGAACCGGGCACCGAGCACCTCGAGCAGACGCTGGGCGGTGACCATGTTCGCGCGTGCCCACTCACCGTCGGCGTCGAGGGGCATCTCTTCGATGAACCGCAGTTCGACGCCTTCGTCGAGGCACCACTGGAGCAGATCGGTGGCGCCGTCGAGGGTTTCCGGCATGAGCACCGCGTTGACCTTGACCCGGGCCAAGCCCACGGTCTTGGCGGCGCGGATACCGGCGAGGACCGAGTCGAGGCGGTCGCGGCGGGTCAGCCGGGCGAAATGGTCGCGGTCGACGGTATCGAGGGAGATATTGATCCGCGAGAGGCCTGCGTCGCGTAGGCCTTGGGCGCGGTGGGCGAGTCCGACGGCGTTGCTGGTCAAGGCCAGCGGCACATCGGGTGCGGCTCGGCGGCAGCCGGCGATGATGTCTTCGAGGTCGCGTCGCATCAGGGGTTCGCCACCGGTGAAGCGCACCTCGCGGACGCCGAGGAGGTCGGTGGCGACGCCGACGAGTCGCACGATTTCGTCGGTGGTGAGCAGTTGCTCGCGGGGGATGGCGGGCAGGCCTTCTTCTGGCATGCAGTAGGTGCAGCGCAGTGAGCACTTCTCGGT
Source organism: Rhodococcus sp. NPDC060086 (assembly GCF_042730275.1). Taxonomy (NCBI): domain Bacteria; kingdom Bacillati; phylum Actinomycetota; class Actinomycetes; order Mycobacteriales; family Nocardiaceae; genus Rhodococcus; species Rhodococcus sp. NPDC060086. The sequence continues at coordinate 16,991 of NZ_JBHWWZ010000020.1, read as the reverse complement.
GATGGAGACGCGCAGGTCCCGCGCGACGCGACCGAACCGGTCGAGCAGGTCGGGCGTCTCGGGACGGTCCGATACGTCGTCCGTTTCCGCGCGCACGGACGGCATTCCCACATTGACTGCTGTCACATGATCACCGGCCTCATATCGCCAGTATGCCTATCGATCGTGCCCGGCGACACGGATAGCCCCCACCGGCACCGGTACGGTAGGCGCCATGGCAGGCGGAAGACGGTCGGTGGAGGAACATGCACAGCACGTAGCGAAGCTTCTCGAGCCGCTACGGTCGATACCTCCGGTGCAGGTGCCGCTCGCGCGTGCGCTGGACCGGACGCTTGCGGAGCCGGTGCACGCACCGATCTCTCTCCCTCCGTTCCGTAACTCTCAGATGGATGGCTACGCCGTCGATGCCGCGTCGGTGACCACCGTGCCGGCGACTCTGCCGGTGAAGGCCGTCATCGCCGCCGGCGACGCCGTCTCGACCCTGACCGCGGGTACCGCTCTCAAGATCATGACCGGCGCCCCGATTCCCGACGGTGCCGACGCTGTCGTTCCGGTCGAGGACACCGAGATGGACGAGGCTTCAGGCACCGTCACCGTGCATCGCACGACCACACCCGGCACGTATGTGCGCGAGGCAGGCAGCGATGTGCGCGAAGGTGAGCTCCTGCTCCCCGCGGGTACCTTCCTGGCGGCCCGGCACATCTCGGTCCTGGCCGCAGTGGGCCTGACCGACGTCCTGGTTCGGAGCCGTCCCCGTGCCGCGGTGATCTCCACCGGAAGTGAGCTCGTCACCCCAGGCCACGAACTCGGGCCCGGAAAGATCTACAACTCGAACGGTCCTGCTCTTGCGGCGAGCGCCGCGGCGAACGGCGCCGAGGTTTCCTCTATCGCGCACTGCGAGGACGATCCCGAGGAGTTCGCGGACATGATCGCCCACGCGGTGGCGGTTGCCGACGTCGTCTTCACGTCCGGCGGTGTCTCGAAGGGCGATTTCGAGGTCGTCAAGGACACCCTCGAACCCCGCGGCGGCACCTTCGTGTCGGTGGCGATGCAACCGGGCGGACCACAGGGAACCGCGGTCGTCGACGGCGTGCCGATCCTGACGTTCCCGGGCAATCCGGTGAGCGCACTCGTCTCGTTCGAGGTGTTCGCCCGTCCGCTGCTGCGCGACATCGCGGGTCTGCCGGCGATCGCCTCCGGTACACGACCGCTGACGGCCGGGCTCGAGTCGATCCCCGGCCGACGTCAGTTCCTGCGGGCCCGTCTCGACGGTGACCGCGTGGTACCCCTCGCCGGACACGGCTCTCATCTCGTCGCGGGCCTGGCCACCGCCGATGCGCTCCTCGACATCGACCCCGACATCACCACCCTCGAATCCGGAGATCTCGTGAAAGTGCTTCCACTGTGAGCGAATTGAGCCACCTCGACGATCAGGGCCGCGCGCGCATGGTCGACGTCTCGACGAAGAGCGATACCCATCGGATTGCCGTCGCCGCAGGTGAGCTGGCGACCACCACCGAGGTGATCGCGCTCGTCCGCGCCGACGACATGCCGAAGGCCGACGTGCTGGCCACTGCCCGCATCGCGGGCATCGGTGCTGCCAAGCGCACGTGGGAACTCATCCCCCTCTGCCACCAGCTGGCCCTGTCGACGGTGAAGGTGACGTTCGGTTTCACCGACACGACGATCACGATCGAAGCCGTCGCGAAGACCACAGGCCCCACCGGGGTCGAGATGGAGGCGCTCACCGCCGTGGCCGTCGCAGGACTCACCCTGCACGACATGGTCAAAGCCGTCGATCCCGAAGCGGTACTCAACGGAGTACGCCTGGTGTCGAAGGAAGGCGGCAAGCGCGGGCGGTGGTTCCGTGCGGATGCGCCCGAGCAGGCCGACACATCGATACCGGAACCCACATCGATACCGGAACCGGCCGCCGCACGTTCCGCTGTCGTCGTGGTCTCCTCCACCGGCGTCGCCGCGGGCACCCGCGACGACAAGACCGGTCCGACCATCGAGCGGTGGCTCACCGAGCGCGGATTCTCCGTACGGGGACCGCTGATCTACGCCGACGCGCGGATCTCTTCGGGCCTGGCCGACGCCCTCACCGGTAGCCCCGCACTGGTCGTCACCACCGGCGGTACCGGCGCGTCTCCGACCGACGGCACGCCCGAAGCCACCCTTGCGGTCCTCGACCGCGAGTTGCCCGGCGTCGCCGATTCGATTCGCAGGCGCGGGCTCGATGTCACTCCGCACGCGGTGCTCTCCCGCGGTGTCGCCGGCCTGGCCGGGACCACCGTCGTGGTGAACCTCCCCGGATCACCGGGTGGCGTCAAGGACGGGCTCGCTGCGCTCGACCCGATCCTCGATCATCTGTTGGCGCAAGTGTCCGGAGGCGGAGCCCATGAGTGAGCTGTTGGCAAAAATTTCGTCGGAGCCGTTGGACCCCGCCTCGGTGGACGCCGCAGTGGCCGGCCCCGAGCACGGTGCCGTGGTGGTGTTCACCGGTGCGGTGCGCAACCACGACGGTGGTCAGGCGGTGACGGCACTCGAGTACAGGTCGCATCCGGACGCCGAGGCCTTCCTGCGGCGGGTCTGCGAGGAGGTGGCCGCGGACTCGGGCCTTCCGGTCGCCGCGATCCATCGGGTGGGCGAACTCACGATCGGTGATCTCGCAATCGTCGCTGCAGTTGCCGCACCGCACCGCGCAGAGGCTTTCGCCACATGTGCCGAACTCGTCGAACGCATCAAACATGAAGTGCCCATTTGGAAACGACAGCAATTCGCCGACGGGATCTCCGAGTGGGTCGGCGCCTGCTGACCACCCCACCCCCACCCGAGCGAATGTATCGTTCGTCTCGATAGATCGAATGAACGATACATTCGCTCGGCAGCGGGAACGCAGTTCGGCGACGGGTGAGGTAGGCTGATCCGGTTCGGGTGTCACGAAGACACTCACCGTCGTGGGATACCGGCGGCCCGGGATCGTGCCCGGCCCGCAAGCAAGAACAAGCATCGGCTTTCCTCGCGGCGATCACACCGCACCATCTCGGGATCACTTCCGTATGCGTGCACACACGCCGCAGTGAAAGGCAGCGCTGTTCTATGACTACATCCTTTTCCGATCTCGGGGTTCCCCGTCCTCTCGTCGCCGCATTGAGCGACTCGGGCATCACCAGCCCGTTCCCCATCCAGGCGGATACCCTTCCCGATTCCCTCGCCGGTCGTGACGTGCTCGGCCGCGGCAAGACCGGTAGCGGTAAGACCCTCGCGTTCTCGATTCCGCTCACCGCTCGCCTCTCCGGGGGTTCGACGCGCGCTGCAGGACGTCCCCGCGGTCTCGTGCTCGCGCCGACCCGTGAACTCGCGACCCAGATCGCCGCGGTCGTCGAGCCCCTCGCTCACACTGCGGGTCTGCGGGTCACCACCATCTTCGGTGGCGTGTCCCAGAACCGTCAGGTCGAGGCACTGCGACGCGGAGTCGACATCGTCATCGCATGCCCGGGCCGCCTCGAGGACCTGATGCGTCAGGGCTTCGTCAGCCTCGATTCCGTCGAACTCACCGTGCTGGACGAGGCCGACCACATGGCCGACCTCGGCTTCCTCCCCGGTGTCACCCGCATCCTCAACGCCACCGCCAAGGGCGGACAGCGTCTGCTGTTCTCCGCGACCCTGGACAACGGTGTCGACAAGCTCGTCAAGAAGTTCCTGCACAACCCGATCCTCCACTCGGTCGACGAGGCCAACTCCCCCGTTGCCGCGATGACCCACCACGTGTTCGATGTCGCCGGTGTCGACGCAAAGAAGGACCTCATCCGCACCCTCGCTTCGGGTACGGGTCGCCGAATCCTGTTCATGCGCACCAAGCATCAGGCGCGCAAGCTCGCCAAGCAGCTCACCGACTCGGGTATCCCCGCAGTGGATCTGCACGGCAACCTCTCGCAGAACGCACGCGACCGCAATCTGGCGGCGTTCTCGTCGGGCGAGGCACGCGTACTGGTCGCAACGGACGTCGCAGCACGTGGTGTGCACGTCGACGACGTACAGCTGGTCGTACACGTGGATCCGCCGGCCGAGCACAAGGCTTACCTGCACCGGTCCGGCCGTACCGCACGCGCGGGCAGCGCCGGCGACGTGGTGACCCTCGTACTCCCGGATCAGCGCAAGGACCTCGCGATGATCATGCGTAAGGCGTCGATCAACGTCACGCCGGTGAAGTCCACCGCCAACTCCGAGCACGTCCTCGCGCTCGTCGGTGAGATCGCAGCGCACGTACCGCCGGCTCCGGCCCAGGCTGCGGCGTCGGGTTCGAACAGGCCGGCGCGTAGCGGTGGTGCACGTCGCAGCGGCGGGTCCCGACAGGGCTCCGGTGCGCGCAGCGATGGCGGCGCACGCCAGGGCGGTTCGGCTCGGCAGGGATCGGGTGCGCGCAGCGGTTCCGCCGCTCGTCAGGGTGGCACGGGTGGCCGCCGCACGGCGGCCGGTCAGGGCGCCACAGGTGGCGCCCAGCGTCGGGCGCCGCGCAGCAGCGCAGCTGCTCGTTAAGCACAGCAGCGCAGCTGCTCGTTAACACAGCAGCGCGGCTGCTCGTTAAGCACAGCAGCGCGGCTGCTCGTTAAGCACAGCAGCCCTCCGTAGGAGGATTTTCAGCGTGGCGTGAACCGGTGGACGGCGTACATTGCGTCCGCCGACACCGGTTCACCGGCCACGCACCGACTCAGCTGCTCGCGCACCGAGTCGGATTCCAGATCAGCACCGATGACGACGAGCTGGGTTGTGCCCGGAACGTCGTCGCCGCGACCGGGTGTTTCGAATCGGATGTGGTCGCCGACCGTCTGCAGCAGATAGGTCGTCGAGCGCAGTCCCGCGGTGACCGTCACATAGCCTTTGATCCGGAAAACTCCCGCGGGCTGATTCTCGAGCAGATCGACGAGTGCGCGCGGATGCAGTGGGGCGTCGCTTTCGAACGTGATCGAGTCGTATCCGTCGTGCAGGTGCCGATGGTCGTGCTCGTCGTGTTCACGCAGCAGATCGTCGAGGGTGAGCTGTTGGCCGGGCCGCGGCTCGGCACGCTCGGAGAAGTCGAACAGTAGTCCGGGGTCTACCCGTCCGTGATCGGTCGAGACCACCGCCGCGCGGGCATTGAGTCCGCACAGGCGACCGAGCAGGTCGTCGTGTGTGTCGGTGTCGACGCGATCGGTCTTGTTGAGCAGAATCAGGTCGGCCATCGCGACGTGCTGGTCGAGTTCGGGATGCCGCTCCCGGGTGGCGTCGAACTCGTATGCGTCGACGACGAGCACCAGTCCCCCGTAGGTGATGTGTTCGTTCTCGGAGCTCACGACGAGCCGGATCATGTTGCGCGGTTCTGCCAGCCCACTCGCTTCGACGACGATGACGTCGAGGTCGGATCGTGGGTGCGCAAGCTTGTCGAGCATCGCGTCCATGTCGCTGACGTCGACCACGCAGCACAGGCATCCGTTGCTGAGCGACACCATCGAGTCGACCTGACCCGCGACCATCATGGAGTCGATGTTGACGGAACCGAAGTCGTTGACTATCACTCCGATCCGAGCGCCACGGGTGTTGCGCAGCAGATGGTTCAGTAGCGTGGTCTTTCCCGACCCGAGGAAACCTGCAACTACGACGACCGGAATCTTCCGTTTCGCCACGCGCTCTCCTCCTCGACCGTCGTTCGCCCGGGCAACCCATGCTAGGACGTGCTTGCCTCGGCCGAGGCACTCGCCCTCGACACGCCGGTGCGCGGTTCCGGTATCGAGTACTACCGGAACCGCGCACCGATGATGTCAGCTGCCTCTCTTGATCCACTCCTCGAGGTGGGGCGATTCGGTACCGATGGTGGTGCCGTCGCCGTGCCCGGTGTGCACCGTCGTCTCCGCGGGCAAGCTGAACAGCTTGTCGCGGATCGACCCGATGATCGTCGGGAAATCCGAGAACGAGCGCCCGGTCGCGCCCGGTCCGCCGGAGAACAGGGTGTCGCCGGTGAACAGTTCTCCCGCCTCCGGCACGTACAGGCATGTCGACCCCGGCGAATGGCCGGGCGTCGAGATCGCCTGGATGTCGGTGCCCGCAACCGAGATTCGCTGCCCGTCCTCGAGCGTGCCGTGCGCGACCCCCGGATGGGTGGCTTCCCACAGCATGTTGTCGGCCGGGTTGAGCAAGATCGGCGCGTCGAGCTTCTCGGACAGTTCCGGTGCCACCGTGATGTGGTCGTTGTGCGCATGCGTGCACACGATCGCCACGACCCTGCGGTTGCCGACGGCGTCGATGATCGGCTGCGCGGTGTGCGCCGCGTCGATCACCACCACCTCGTCGTCGTTGCCGACCAGCCAGATGTTGTTGTCGACCTCCCACTCGCCACCGTCGAGCGCGAACACGCCCGAGGTGACGACCCGATCGATCCTGATGGGGCTCGTGGCGCTCACAACACCACCACCGAACGCAGAACTTCACCGCGGTGCATCGTCTCGAACGCCTTCTCGACGTCGTCGATCCCGATGCGTTCGGTGACGAACTTCTCGAGCGGAAGACGTCCCTGTTGGTAGAGGTCGACGTAGATCGGGAAGTCACGTTCGGGCAGGCAGTCTCCGTACCAGGAGCTCTTGAGGGAGCCGCCGTGTGAGAAGAAGTCGATCAGCGGCAGCTCGAGGGTCATGTCGGGGGTGGGCACACCGACGAGAACGACGGTGCCCGCGAGGTCGCGGGCGTAGAACGCCTGCTTGTAGGTCTCGGGACGACCGACGGCGTCGATGACGACATCGGCGCCGAATCCGCCGGTGATCTCCCGGATGCGCTCTACCGGGTCGACGCTCGTCGCATTGATCACGTGGGTGGCACCGAGGTCGGTGGCCCACGCGAGCTTCTTGTCGTCGCGGTCGACGGCGATGATCGTGCCTGCACCTGCGAGCCGCGCGCCCATGATGGCGGCGTCGCCGACACCGCCGCAGCCGATGACGGCGACGGACTGCCCGCGGGTGACTCCGCCGGTGTTGACGGCGGCGCCCAGACCGGCCATCACGCCGCAGCCGAGCAGCCCCACGACCGCGGGATCGGCTGTCGGGTCGACCTTGGTGCACTGCCCTGCGTGGACCAGCGTCTTGTCGGCGAACGCGCCGATGCCCAGTGCGGGCGACAGCTCCGTGCCGTCCTCGAGGGTCATCTTCTGGGTCGCATTGAACGTCGAGAAGCAGTACTGCGGCTGCCCGCGTTTGCACGCGCGACACTGGCCGCACACGGCGCGCCAGTTCAGGACGACGAAGTCGCCCACCTCCACCGAATCGACGCCGTCACCGACGGACTCGACGACCCCTGCCGCTTCGTGGCCGAGCAGGAACGGGAACTCGTCGTTGATACCGCCTTCGCGGTAGTGCAGATCGGTGTGGCACACGCCGCACGCCGCGATCGCGACGACGACCTCGCCCGGTCCCGGGTCCGGAATGACGATGGGCACGACCTCGACGGGAGCACCCTTTGCGCGTGCGACGACTCCGCGGACTGTCTGCGACATGTGGTTTCTCCTTCGTGACGTGGCCGGCTCGTGAGGTACCAAGCGCGGCCGGTGGTACCGACCCTATCGCCCGCACACCGTCCGTGTACCTGGTCGAACGAGGGGAAGCACCCATCCGAACGGCCAGGCGCCCCGGCTGCGTTCTCAGTTGTCCGGGCCATACACGTGTAACGCACAGGTCTGTTTATGCGACGTGTGTGATGACCCGCCTGCGTCGACACAGGGATGTTCGACAGGTGAGAACGGATTGGAAAAGCCCATGGCATTTGGAAAGTCGTCCTCACGCCGCAGAATTCTTGCCGGTGTGCTTGCGCCCACTGCTCTCGGAGTTGCGGCGGCAGTCGCGATCGCGTGGCCTCAACCTGACGTACCCACCGTCGCAGACCCCGCCCTCGCGGGTATGGCATCGACAGCCGACTGCCACGACATGGTCAGCATCGGCATCGGTGGTCGCGGAGACACCCCCCGCGACCAGACGAAGATGCTCGTCGACGCCAACGGAAACAAGCTTCCTGCCGCGCAGCAGGGTGCATACAAGAGCCACTGGGTCGACCCGGTGATCAACGCACCGCTGAAAGACCACGAAGGCGAGAATGGATATGCGGCGATCTATGTCGAGTATCCCGCCGACCTCGCGAGCTACGACGACGCCGTGAACACCGGTGCCGCCAATACCATCAAGGTCATGCAGGCGATTCAGGCCTCGTGCCCCGACACCCAGTTCGCCATCGTGGGCTTCAGCGAAGGCGCCGACGTCGCTCGGCGCGCAGCGATGCAGATCGGTAACCAGGAGAAAGGCGAAGACGGCTCCTGGGCCATCCTCGATCCCGATTCGGTCAGTGGTGTCGTGATCCTCTCCGATGCCGGCCGCGATGCAGGCGGAGGCTTCTTCCCGGGCGCGAAGGGCGACACCCCCGACGGCTTCGACCGCACCTACGATCCTGCCAAGGGCGCTGCTCCCGGAGGCGGAGTGCTGCCCGGAACCGGTGGCGCTTTCGGCCATCTCAACGGTAAGGTCGCCTCCTTCTGCTCCGAGGGCGACTTCGCATGCTCGACACCGGAGAACATCGCGCTGATCGAGCTTCTCGTCAACGTCGGCCGTCAGGTCAACGGTGATGCGTTCGAACGTGAGGGACTGACGCCCGCCACCGGCGCGGACCTCGCCCAGGTCGTCGGTCGCGTCGCGCTGCTGGCGCTCGCCGACATCGACGCCAACGAGAACTGGATGCGCTCGGACGAGACCTTCCTCGACGTCCTGATCAAGGTGTCCGACCCCGCCTACGACCCGGCTGCCGTCGCAGTCACTCCCGTCGCAGCCGACGGTACCGAGCCTATCCCCGCGGACCGCCTGGCCAACCTCGCGTATCTCCCGGAGAAGTTGCTCAAGGAAGTCGTCGGATTCGTCACGAGCAACCAGAACACCCTCGCGGTGATTCTGAGCGACCCGTACGACCAGACCTTCGGCTACAACGAGGAAACCCGGGATCACTACGGTCACCACTTCGACTACTGGGACGACGACGTCGACGGCAAGGGCACGACCACCGTCGAATATGCGGCCGCCTGGCTCAACCACCTTGCCGAACAGGCCAAGCAGGGCAAGCCTGTCTCCAAGGACGCCGAAGCGAAGGCCGTGCGCATGATGGCCGCTGCGGAGGCCGCCGAGACCGCAGAGACATCTGCGACCACGGAGACATCCGAGACCACGCCGACGTCGGAGACCCCGGCGGGAACGGACGCACAGGCGCCCATCGAGGCGGGCATCGCACCGGCACCCTCGGAGCTCGCACCGGGCGCTCCCGCACCGGTCGTCGATCCGGCCCTCACCGCTCCGGCGGCCACGCAGGCACCGATCGTCCCGGCAGCTCCGGGACCTGTCGCCGGCACCGATGGTGCAGTGACACCGGGGACACCGGGGACACCGGGGACACCGGGGACACCGACCGCAGAGTCGACGACCGGGACCCCTACCAGCGAGCCCACCACCGGCGAACAGACGGGCACCACCTCGCCGACCACCACCGCTACGACGACCCCGTCGGCGCAGCCGGTCTCCTGAGAACCGAGAACTCGGCGTCAGCTCGCAGCTTTGACCCCGGCCTCCGAACCGAGCGCCGCGGCCTCACCGCGAGTACTGGCGCCGAGTTTTTTCAGCACACCCGCCACATGGAATTTGACGGTCGATTCGCTGACACCCAGGCGTTCGGCGATCGCGCGGTTGCGTCGTCCCGCGACGAGGTGCTCGAGCACCTCGATCTCGCGAGCACCGAGCATGGCCAGGGCGTCGAACGCAGCACCGTCCGTCGCCGGGATCGGAAGAACCAGGGGCAGTGTCGCGCTCACGCGACACCCCCATCCAGTCGTCGACTCGGAGTCGATGGTGCCGCCCATGGTTTCGACCCGGTCACGTAGCTGACGTTCGAGTTCGACCGCGTCTATCTCACCGCGGCCGTCGTCGCGAATATCGACACCGAGTTGCGCCCCCTCACAAGTCCACGCCACCCGGATCCGCGTGATCTCGCTCTGCGCCGACATTGCGAGGACCGCTCCGCGGGCCAGCGCGCGGGCGGCATGCGCGACCTCACCGGGGAGAGCTCGTCCGTGGAGGGGCGGGGCCACCATCTCCAACTCGAGGTCACGGTGGCGAACGAGCGACCGTAGCTCGCCGTGCATCCGGGCGAACGCCGTCGTCACCGCTTCCTCCGCCAGCTCTCGGTGCGCGTCGACGGCCGAGCGCAGGGCGATCAGCGCGCTCGTCGCGGTGTCGCGTGCTGTGGTGCGGGCGCGGCTGTCGTCGAGGTCCTTCGAACGCAGGGTCGCCAGGATCGTTTCGAGTGTGACGGCGTGTGCTTCCGTGAGCTCGGCGACGGTACGCGCCCGCTCCGCGGATGCTGCCCTCGATTCCGCAAGGTATGCGGGGCTCGCGCTGTGCACCTGCAGCTGAATGCCGGTCGCGACAACCGTGAACAGCGACCGCACCAGCTCGAGGGACGCAGCGGATGCCCGTGCCCCTCTCGGTACCACCACGAGAAGGGTGTCGGTGCGGTCCAGCATCACGCACACGTCCCGATCTCGTCCCGCAACCCGAGCCGGGCCCCTTCGGATCTCTCCTGCCGTCAGGTCGGTGCGGATACGGTCGAGCTCCGCAACGGTGACCCGATCGACGATCGTGGGATCGCCCGCCACCTTGCGTGGCCGTCCGGTGCATTCCCGCGTGAACACGACGAGTGCGCTGTGCGGAACGAAAGCATCGATCAGCACCGAGAAGCGCTGACCCATCTCGGTGAGCGGGCCTACCAGCACGTCCCTCAGGTCGGTGATCAGAATGTCGGGACGAGGCGGTGCAGTACTCACGGACTCACGATGTCGGCCGGTATCATCCGATTCAGCCCCGGTCGCAGTAGGAGGTGTTCGGTATGGACACCGGCGTCGCGTCGAACACCGACCGCGGGCCCGACACCGTCCCACACCTGTTCCTCGACCGAGTGCGTCGCTCTCCCACCGGGGAGGCGTACGCGTACCCGGCTGGTGACGGGTGGCGTCGTGTCACGTGGTCCGGTGCGTACGCCGCGGTCGTACCTCTGGCAGCAGGATTGATCGCCCGCGGTGTCGTTCCCGGCGCACGGGTCGCGATGTGCGCTGCCACGAGCTACCACGCCATCCTGGCCGATCTCGCCATCACGTGCGCCGGCGCCGTCACGGTCCCGATCTATCCGGCGACGCGGGACGACGAGGTCCGCACACAGATTCACAGAGCCGGGGCTGTGCTCACGTTCGCCGACCGGCCGGTTCTCAGCAGTCCCGTTCAACGACTCGATCGGCTCGACGACCTCGCAGCGGAAGGCAGAGTCCTGCTGTCGTCCGACCCGGAAGCGGTGTCACTCCGGATCGACGCACTGACCGCGGACGATCCGGCATGGCTGATCTATACGTCGTGCGACGACGGTCGGACGAAGGCCGCGTGTCTGACTCATCGCGCCGCGAGCTACGGCGCGGCCGCGGTGGCGCAGACCGGCATCGTCTCCCCTGCCGATCGCCAGCTACTGTGGCTCCCCCTCGCGCATGTGTTCGGTCGCGCATTGCTGCTGTTGGGTATACATGTCGGTTTCCCCACCGCAGTGGATGGTCGCGCAGACCGGGTCGCGGACAATCTGCGGGCCACCCGGCCGACGTTTCTCGGATCGGTTCCACACGTGCTCAGCAAGGTCTGCGCCCTCGACGAGGAGGATCTCGGAGGTCGACTGCGATTCGTCATCTCGGGTTCAGCGCGGTTGAGCAGCGAGGTGATCGACCGCTTCGACCGCCGAGGCGTCCCCGTCCTCGAGTGTTACGGGATCACCGAGACCGCCGGACCTTCATGCGCGAACCTTCCAGACGCCCGGCGGGTGGGTACCGTCGGTGTTCCGTTACCCGGAACACGGATCGGCATCAGTGAAGCCGGAGAACTGCTCATTCGAAGCCCCGGTGTCATGACCGGGTACGACAACGACCCGGAGGAGACGGCCGCGGCACTCGACGCCGAAGGCTGGTTTCACACCGGCGATCTTGCACGCGTCGATGCGGACGGGTTCGTCACGGTCACCGGACGCAAAAAGGAAGTGTTCAAGACCAGCACCGGAAAGTACGTGTGCCCGGGTGCGATATCCGAACGATTTCGCACACTACGGCCGGGTGCCGAACTCGTCGTCGACGGTGAATTGCGCCCGTACTGTGTAGGGCTCGTGTTCACTGCGCTCCCCGACCCGGTCGTCGATGCCGCCCTCGGCCACTTGAATTCGACCTTGAACCACTGGGAGCAGCTCCGGCGGTTCGCGGTGATCCGCACGCCGTTGGATACGCACGACCGGGACGAGGCAGGGAGGCCGATCCGCGACCGGGTACTCGCACGGTACGCCTCTGTCGTCTCCGGCCTGTACGAGCGCGGTCAGCTCCGAAATTCCGGTTGATCGAGCAGACGCAGCGGCGCTCGTCACCGCACTATCGTCGCTGGCCAGTGTCGGTAGCGGGTCCTGCTCACTGATCTGCGGCGCGCCGTCGGTAGTCCGAGGGCCTGACACCGGCAATTCGCGTGAACGCCTCGCTGAAGGAGAAGGCGTCGGCGTAGCCGACCTCGCGGGCGATGCCCGCGATCGTGGAGTCGGTGCAGCGCAACCGATCTTCAGCGAGGGCAATGCGACGCTGTGTGAGGTACCGGATCGGGGATTCGCCGACCAATTCGGTGAAGCGGCGTGCGAACCACGCGCGAGACACGCCCGCTTCGGCAGCGAGATCCGACACGGTCCACGGGTGGGCAGGATGCTCGTGGATCAGCGTCAACGCCCGTCCGACCACCGGGTCTGTCTGCGCGCGGTACCACCCGGAGACCGGGGCGCCCGGCCGCGAGAACCAGGCTCGCAACGCGACGATGAGCGTCAGGTCGAGCAGTCGGTCGAGCACGAGCTGCTGGCCCGGCACGTCCCGAACGACCTCGTCCGAGAGACGACGCACGACCCAGTCCGGGACCTCGTCGGTGGGCACCACCAGCACGTCGGGGAGTGCCGCGAGCACCCTGTCGTCGACGTCCCCTGCGACCTGGTACGTGCCGTAGACCACGATCGTCGCATCCGCGCCCGGTGTCGCCGATGCGGTCCGCCGACCGGTCTGCAACTGGTCGGTGACATCGACCCCGTCTGGTGTGGTGTAGCGATCGCCGGGCAGCGCGACGAGTTGCGGGGCAATGCCCGGCGCATCGGCCACCGTGTACGGCGACCGCCCGCTGACGATCGCGACGTCGCCCGGCCCGACTCGAACCGGCTCGGCGTCGTCGATGAGCACCCACATGTGACCTTCGATCACTGTGACGAGCATCAGCGGCGCGCCGTCGGCGATGCGGATCGACCAGCCACGGTCCATCCCGGCCCGATAGAGCACCGCACCGCGGGCCCGGACCCCGTCGAGGAGATCGGTGAGAAGGTCGATATGACCAGCCTAGAACGCCGAGCCCGTCGACTCCATGGACGCGCGCACATCGGTACGAGGGTCGCAGGGATGGATCGCGGACGGCAGGCGATGTCGACTGGTCATGGAACAACCCACCACTGGACAGGGAAACCCATGACCACCATCGTGATGACCGGCGGCAGTGCGGGATTCGGAGCGGTTGCCGTCGATCAGCTGTCCCGCGATTCGGACATGCACCTGCTCATCGGCGCACGCACGGCATCACCGGATTTCATTCCGGTGGATCTCGCGTGCTTCGACTCGGTCCGCGGCTTCGCCGGGGCAGTTCAGGAGCGCCTCGACGACACCGGTATCGACGTACTCGCACTCAACGCCGGGTCGATACTCCCGTCCGACGCCATGCGCACCGACGACGACATAGAAGCGACCTTCGCCGTCAACCATCTCGCGCACTATCTGCTGGTGCGCCTGTTGCTGCCTTCATTGGCAGAGGGATCCCGCATCGTGATCACCACGAGTGGAACACACGACCCTGCCCTCCGCACCGGGTTGGAGGCGCCGCGGCACGCCGACGCCGACCTGCTCGCACACCCGGACCGCGACCCCGAGCGACACCCGGCACCGAAGCGGGCCGGACAGCATGCCTACACCGCGTCGAAGCTGTGCAACGTACTGACCGTCCGAGCGCTGCGCGTACATCCCGACATCCGTGCCCGGCACATCACGGCGCTGGCGTACGACCCCGGGCAGGTCTTCGGTACCGGGTTGGCTCGAAGCCTGCCTCGTCCGCGACGTATCGCATGGTCGATATTCGGGACGGTCCTCGGCGCTCCGCTGCGGCGGTTCGACCGCACGATGAACACGCGCGTCGCTGCGGGAACAGCCCTGGCATCTCTCGTCTCCGGAAGCACGATTCTTCCACCCGGCCGCTGTTACGCGGCGCTGCGCAGCGGACGATTGATCTTCTCGGATCCGTCGACGCTCGCACGCAGGGACGACGTGGCGCGCGCGTTGTGGAACGACAGTGCGCGGATGGTCGGCCTGACGGTCGATCAGAGCGTCGGGACGCTAGGTCGGCGGAGTCGCTAGGACAATTCACGTCGCAGGAGTTCAGCCCCCGCGGCGAGCGCGACCATCTTGTCTCGTGCGACGCGTCGGCCCAGTGGCGCCATACCGCAATTGGTACCCGGGTAGAGCTTGTCTGCGTCAACAAACGGGAGTGCGCGACGAAGGGTTGCGGCGACCTCTTCGGGCGTCTCAATGGTGTCGCTCGCCACGTCGATCGCTCCCAGCATGACCTTCTTGCCCCGAAGCAGTTCGATCAGGTCAACAGGTACTCGCGAATTGTGACTCTCCAGCGACACGATGTCGATCGATGACTGTCGCAGCAGTGGAAACGACTCTTCGTACTGGCGCCACTCGGCCCCGAGCGTTGCCTTCCAGGCGGTGTTGGCTTCGATGCCGTAGCCGTAACAGATGTGAACGGCAGTTTCGCAACTCAGCCCTTCGGTCACACGCTCGAGCGCGCTACGCCCCAGTCTTTCAGTTCGTCGAAGAACACGTTGAACGCGGGCTCATCGATCTGGATGATGTCGACGCCGGCGGCTTCCAAGTCCTTTGCTTCTTGGTTCAGGATAGTTGCGAACTCCCATGCGAGCATTTCGCGACTCTTGTAGTGGTCGTCGTAAAGCGTGTCGATCATTGTCATAGGACCAGGCAAGGCCCATTTGATGGGCTGGTCGGTCGCTGCTCGAAGACGTGTCGCATCCGCTACGAACACTGACTTTTCGCGACTCACCGCGCCGACAACCGTCGGGACGCTCGCGTCGTAGCGTTCACGAATTCGCACGGTCTCGCGCTGGTCGAAGTCAACGCCACTGAGGTGCTCGATGAACGTGGTCACGAAATGCTGACGCGTCTGTTCACCATCGCTGATGATGTCGAGCCCGGCATGACGCTGCTCATGTGCTGCGAGCGTCTGGGCGTCGAGTTTCCCTTCGCGCAGTTCGTCGTCTCGCAACTTCCACGGCGACCAGAGCTTCTCCGGCTCCGAAAGCCACGAGGGCTTGGGCAGGCTACCGACGATCGAGGTGGGCAGGAGCGTGTTCATCTTTGGTGCCTTTCGGTCTCGGACGGTCAGGCGGATTGCTTGGTAGCCCACCGTTCAAGAACAGCGCCATACGGTTTCATGAGATTCACCTCGGTGAACTTTCCCTGTGTGGTCGCGAGCCGAGTGCGCTCAACACGGTCGTAGCTCACCTGCGGAAGTGAATAGTTGCCGTTGTCGAGACTCGGCTGGTACACCTCCGACGCCGCAGTGTTCGCGTTGTAGATCTCGGGACGATAAATCTTCTGAAACGTCTCCATCGTCGCGATCGTTCCCGCGAGTGCGAGCAACGAATAGTCATTGAGCAAGTCACCACGGTGGTAGAAGGCCAATGGAGCGACGGACCCCTGAGGCATGAAGTAGCGAGCCCTGAGCCCCATCTTCCCGAAGTACTGATCGGTGAGCGACTTCTCATCTGCCACATACTCCGCCCCAAGGATCGGGTGGCAATTCGTGAGCCGACGGTACGTCCTGGACGTCGAAACGCTGATGCAGATGACTGGAGGCTGCGAGAACCGTTCGCGATACTCGTCCGATTCAACAAAACGCTGAAAGACCTGTCCGTGCAGATAGCCGAAGTCGCTGGGGATTCCCGTCGCTTGGTGCCCCGGGAGCCGAACGCTGAAATCGTAGTCGCGAATGTATGAGGAGAAGTTGTTTCCGACGATGCTCGCCGCGTGCGAGATTCGCGAAATTTGTCGTGCCGCGCGAGTTGGTCGACGGGGTGTAGTCCTCATTGAAGCGCGTCGTGCCGATACTGAAAACACACTCGTTCGTCATGCTGATCAGTTGCCCCAATACTTGCGGTGAGTGCAGCGACGAGCGCGTCACCTCACGAGTTCACTGCCTGAGTTTTCGCAGCACTTCAACCGAATCTCCCGATCGTCCAGGGCCGATCTTTCGGGCCGAGAAGACCCGGGAGCCGACGGTCCGAAGTGGCGTGGAAGTCAGTGTAAGTAGACCCGACGGCATAGCCTAAGTACTTTTTACGATAGCTGGATATAGCCCATCCCTATGCCAGCAGATCAACTCCGAACCCCGAAACGACGTCGCGCATCTCCGCCACGAATCGCTGAGCCTGGCCGGTCAGAGACACCGAGGCATGACCGATCCAACCGATCTCGATGCGATCGTCCACGTCGAGAGGAACAGCGACGATAGACGGATCGAGATCGTCCGAGACGATACCGGTGGAGATGGTGTACCCACCCAGACCGATCATGAGGTTGAAGATGGTCGCTCGATCGCTCACCCGAATGTCTTGCTTCGATGAACGGGTGGAGAGGATCTCTTCAGCGAGTTGACTTCCTCCCCCGCGTGAACACGAAGGATTCCTACGCAGCCTCACCATCCGGCAAGATCTGTTCAGCGGGTTCCTGCTTCACCGGGTCCGCGCATGCAAGCACACGTCTTACGCTCCCT